>CAZQZJ010000079.1:0-1546 GCA_964597775.1 uncultured Methanosarcinales archaeon | reverse complement strand
TGTTGAGCGAGCGCTAGCGAGCGATCACCGGTGGTTCTTGACAAATACCCCTGGGTTCTGCCCAGGTTGGGATTTTTTATTATTGTCTTCTTGTTTTTCATTCTATTGGTGGTGTGATGCTAAGTGTGATTGGTATTTTTGTGTATGATGATGGTTGTTCTTGGTCACTTGCAATGATGCTGATGCTGTCTGTTCCATAGTAAGCTGGTTGTGGTATAAGGCTTAGGTATTGTTGGTATAGTGATGTGTTGGTATGTTTGCCATTGGTTGCAAGGTAGGTTAGTTTGTGTCCTGAAGGATTGGTAAAAAGAGTATCTAAATTAAGAGTAGTGATTCCGTGGATAGTAAGGCTTCGGTGTTCTGTAGTCCATACTGGTGCGTTTCCTGTAAGTTCAATGCTTGCAAGCCCTATCATATTTGGTTTGAGCATGATTCCTGCTAGTAGGATAATGACGAGTATTGATAGTGCAATCATGAATCGAATACTTGTCTTTGGTAGGATTTGTTGTGTTTCATTGTTGATGTGGTCATATGTTTTGGTGAGTGCGTCGTGTGCAATGCGTTTGTGGATTTGGTGGATTGGTGATGCAGCTATTTTTGAGTAGGCTGATACCATGTCAAGGTAATAGGGTTGTGCAGAGTTTAAGTCTCCTTTGTCAATAAGTGAGTTAATTGTGTGGTAGTTTGTGCAGAATGTCTTGATAAGGTTCTTGTATTCTGGTGGGATGTTTTTGATCTCTTCAAAGTCCATGGTTGTACTTCTCTTCAAGATCTTTGATTTTGGCTTTGTGGTCAGTTGTTGATTGTTGGTTTAAGATGTTGTATGATCTTTCAAATCGTTTGCGGATTTCATCATCAAATCTATCGTCACGTTTTAGGTTGTGGTGGAGTTGTTCCATGACTCCATAGATTTTGAGCAGGTAGGTTCTGAATTCGTCTTGTTGTGATGGTTCAATAAGTGCTATATATAGTTGTTCTGCAAGTGTTGTTGGCTTTGGTTTGAGGAGTCGTTCGCATATGCGTTGGTTTAGTCTGCTTAGTGCGTCGTGTACGGCATGTTGGTCTTTGCGTAGTCTAATAGATAGGTCCTTTGTTTCTTGTCGTGTGCTAATGGGAAGTTCTGGCCATACAGCTCCTCCTTTTTTTGATATCTGTTTTTGTATGCTGTCTAGTTCTTTGCGAATCTGCGGGTCAATAGTAAATAAGTGTTTGTGTGTTATCGTGGATCGCTCTAGTGTGTGTGCTAGTGCTGAGAATGTGTGGAAAAAGGATTTAATGTGAAGTTGTAGTTGTTCCATACTGTGTTGTTGTTGTGGTGTCATCTGGTACGTGCTGCTGCGTTTGGCAATCTCATAAAGATGTGCAGTGATTAAGAGTGATCTGTTTGTAAGATTCTCTACTCCTCGCCAATTAAGAATATGCTCCATGTTCGTATTTGTGGAATGCACGATATAAAAATCTATCTTGAGAACAGATTTTGTTTTATGGATAGTTCTGTTTATAAAAAACGTTTAATGTATGCCTTGGGCCAACTTAAGTTTTTGTA
>CAZQZJ010000078.1:0-1585 GCA_964597775.1 uncultured Methanosarcinales archaeon | reverse complement strand
TTCTAAAGCAGAATGGAGCATCTCAACAATTTGCTCTTTTTCCTTCAGGCACTATCACGACAGGTGGATCACCAGAGCCTGATGATTCCGAAGAAATAACAGGAAAAGGTATTATTCCTCCTGCTCCTGTTGCCACAATTACAAAACTACCCCAGCCAGGACCTGTTCCCAAACAAGGGATTCAACCACTTGATCCTTTGTCAGCAGCCAGGGAACGATTACATGCTGTGAAGGACTATGTTAATAATCCCTCCAGAAGTGATAAAGAAAAGAATGTTCTTCTCCAAGAGTTGAATAAGATCAATGATCAAATTGGAGCATGGGCCAATACAGGAGGCTCTGAACAAGGGTCACGACAAGTACGCTATACTACGTTGTATCCAAGCATGAATCGATATTATCATCAGATTGCTCAAGAAATTGGAACACCGCAAACAAAGGACCTAACCAACTATGGACTTCTCACCAACACACCAATAATAAGAAAGACAAAGGAGATAGAAAAAGAAAAAATAGTATCAACAAAAGAACAACCATCAAACCCTCCCATATTCAATCAGCCATCACAACCTAAAAAATCACGAACCATTGTGAAAAGAACACCACCACCAAGCATACCAATAACAGCTATACCAAACTACTTAACTGGAGCTGATAAAATGTCTCGCCAACCTACTTCTGGAAGTAAAACATATCCAGATGTTGGAAATAGCAGATTACCTTCTGTTCTTCCCAAACCCTCTCTAACTAATTGGCAATCTGATTCTACTATTACTAAGGTCTCATTTAACAAAGGTGACAGATTTGTATTTAGAGGCAGTTTTCCCAAAACCCATGATCAAAGATTAGAGGAACGTCTTAGTTCTCTTCAAGAAGGGAGTCGTCTTCAAAGTGACTTGAAGGGATTCTCAGATATCTTTAAAAATTCTTTTTCGCGGTCATATATACTTAAACAGGATATTAGCGCTGGGTATAAAGACCAAGACAAAGATATCACTTTTATTTATTTTGGAGACAAAGAACCGTACAAACTTCCAAAAGACCTTGCGAGAGATTTTCTTGATACATTAAAAAGAAAAAGAAATGCTAATTGAAATTCATTATTCCTCATTTTTTTTGTTTAGTCTTAATATCACTTGTTGAATTATTCAAATTATTCCTTGCTTTTACTAGAACCTCAAACACTCCATTACAACTAAAATTGTCGAACTCCTCACGTGTGATGTTGTGTTCCTGTAGATAGCTTTTCTCGAGAGATGTAAAGATTTCAGCAAGATGATAATCTAGCTTATCCTCTTTATCACGATTAAGGGGATGTAATGGAGTATCCCATGGATCAATACGTGGTTGATATTTTTTGATGGTAAGGTTTGTTAATCCATATGTCAATCTTGCACACATCTCCGCATCTTCAGCTGTGTGAGCAGAGCATGGAAGATGTCCTAGGATCTCATGTGCTGCATAGGCTACTGCTTTTGCGCGTGGGAAATATGGTAGAAAGACCTGGAACTTCCATCCTTCTTTTGGATGGATCTCTCTTGTTGTAAAACTCAATTCATTCTCTTGTATATTATATTTTTTTAGA
>CAZQZJ010000077.1:0-1724 GCA_964597775.1 uncultured Methanosarcinales archaeon | reverse complement strand
TAGCAGAAAAAGATATTATTCCTCCTGCTCCTGTTACCACAATTACAAAACCACCACAGCCAGGACCTGTTCCAAAACAAGGAATTCAACCACTTGATCCTTTGTCAGCAGCAAGAGAACGACTCCATGCTGTGAAGAATTATGTTAATAATCCCTCCAGAAGTGATAAAGAAAAGACTGCTCTTCTCCAAAAGTTGAATAAGATCAATGATCAAATAGGAGCATGGGCCAATACAGGAGACTCTGAACAAGAGTCACGACAAGTACGCTATACTACATTGTATCCAAGCATGAATCGATACTATCATCAGATTGCTCAACAGATTGGAACACCTCAATCAAATGACCTAACCAACTATGGAATTCTCATCAAAGCACCAATGATAAGAGAGACAAGGGAGATAGAAAAGATAACATCAACAAAAGAACAACCATCAAACCCTTCCACATTTAATCAACCATCTCAACCTAAAAAATCAAGAACCATTGTAAAAAGAACACCATCATCAGGTTCTTTAGGGACTACACCACCTGCTCCAAGAGACATAACATCTGCAAGTGCTGGAAGTGGTGGATTGTCTAGTAATACTCCTCCGCTTTCTAATGGACAACCTGGTACTTCACAAACGACTAATACCTTCATACTGAGGGCAGGAACATACACTTTTAGTTCTGCACAAAGTAGACTTCAAAATGATATTGGTGCCACTGCTAATACTGGAAATGGAGCTAGTGCGTTGATGAAGGTTCTTAAGAGTAGTGTAGGTAGCACGGAGGATATATACTCAAATATTCCCTTTTTGGGTAGAATAAAAATAGGTGAAAAATTAACCGTGTCTAAGCCTCATAGTATCTCATATATTGTAGTGGATAATAATTATATTGTAACTGTAGATAAGAGTAAGTACACAGTTGAGAAAGGATTATGGGATAGGATATCCCGCACGTTGAACTCTAATGGGGTTTATCAACCTTTACCCTAGAGTTCTTTTTCCACAGAATCCGATTTTTCTATCCTTGCCCTATCAAGATTCCTTGACTTGCATTATTTCTTAACCTTATTATCATCTCAAGACCTTGATCTAAGCTGAAAATAGGGTCTTGACCTGGAACCGCTTCTTTATACTCTTGTAATATCAGTTTGGAGTTGTTAAGAAGATTTCTTTGCGTATCATCGTTTAGTTTGCTATATATATCTTCCCCTAAATTAGGATTATCTCCAATAAAATGGCTATGATAGCCACTTAACACTAACACAGCAGCATAACTTGCTGTTATCGCACATACCTCCGCATCCTCAATTGTCATTGCAGAACAGGGTAGATGTCCTAGGATCTCATGTGCTGCATAGGCTACTGCTTTTGCTCGTGGGAAATAGGGTAGAAAGACCTGGAACTTCCATCCTTCTTTTGGATTGATCTCTCTTGTTGTAAAACTCAATTCATTCTCTTGTATATTATATTTTTTTAGAGCTTCTTCAAACTCTTTTTGCGGATACATATACACTGTGAGGTTCTCATCAAATTCTCGTCCTGTAAATGTTTCATACAGCGATAAAATTGTATGTTCAATCTGTGAATAGTCTGTTATCTCTTCTTTCCAATAATTAGGTCTGCTGTCGTCTTCTGCTTTATAGGATGTTGGAACAATAAAATTCTTAACAAATGGTGGATCATCAGAACCAACATATTTCTTTGGTGCATTAAGTCCTTGTTTCCATGCAG
>CAZQZJ010000076.1:0-1813 GCA_964597775.1 uncultured Methanosarcinales archaeon | reverse complement strand
TTTTAGTAACTTGTGTTATCATAACTTAAATAATGACGCAGGATTCAGGTTAATAGCTCTAACGAGTCTGTAGAATAAGTCCCCTTGAGTTCGAAACCCACAGTTTTTGGGTGTCACTTTACCCCTTCCAGCCTTGCGATCATTCAATATAGCGCATTCTGTGAGGTCGATTTTTTATCATCCCCTCAAATATTTTTCGTCATGGACTTTTTCTATAGGTTCAACGTAGCGCTAAGTGGTGGCGGAACGCCAACCGCTTGAGTGACTGGTTGTTTTTTTATCATTTAATCTGCTTGATGAGCAGTTAAGAACATCGCTTTCTCAAGTGATGTAAAAAATTGCTGATATGGTTCGGGGTCAGTAATAGGAGTTACATTATATTGTGCATTAGCACGAACTAACATCTGAGTTTCTCCCCTTGGTCTTACAGTAACTGTTATACGTAATGCATAATGTTTTAATTTAGTAGCACTGACTGTTCCAAGAGTTGCATCCGCTTTATCAATGACAAATCCTAAATCCTGCAGAGTTGCCATAACCGTCCTTAAAGTCTTCTCTTTATCCGTTGTATCAAAAGAGCGGGTTTGCATGCTCCGCAATTGCACTTGACTAGCATCTGAATCGAGAAGGTGTTGCTGAGTAGTTGCACAACTTATAAAAAGCAATGAAAATACAATAAGAAGCAAGACGGTTTTACTATTAATAATTATTTTCATATTTCTTGTGCCCCCAAGAATATAGATTTAGATAACTTGTCAAAAAACTCTTGATATATCTTAGGATCGGTCAAACTTTCTGAAGCTGTGACTTGCCCTTGGGTATTCCATACGATTCTCTGGAAGGTTACTCTAACTGCTATATACTCTCCATGTTCACCCACTGGTTTAGTAACAATAGATGCACGCATCTTCTGTTCTTTATCGGTAGGCATAACCCCGCCTCCCAAGAAAGCGACTAAAACTGCCGCAACTTGCTGACCTGCACTTACAGCACTTCGCATTTTGGAAGAAGAAATAAGGCCCAGTTTTGTTTCACTCTCATCTATATTGAATCCCATATCTTGAAGAAGTCCTGCACATGCTGCGAGAATCTTTGCTTCATCAGTTGTCTCATATTTTCTAGTCTGTATTTGGCGCTGAGCAAGAGCTTCAGGACTCAAAGTCAAGGCATCTTTTGGGATTGTTTGGCATCCAGTTATAAATAAAATGCTAATAAGGAATAATGCCAGTAGCCTTCTCATAATGCTCCTCTCCGTTAAAATCTTGATGTGTGGTATGCAAAATCACGAACTTTTTTATCGTGGTCAAATTTGATAATGACTGTTAGTGTTTGCTGACTTGTTGAAGATGAGCCTGCACTTTGTTGACCCCATAATAATATCAATGTCCCACCTCCTGAGCCTTCTGAGTAAACCCTATCAGTAGATATTTTGTCATATATCCAGACTTCACGCCCCTGCTCATCTGTAGAAACAATATTGGGAGAACCTAACACTTCTGCCACCTCTGCTCCAGACATGCCCTTTCTAATTTCTTTCTGCACTGTTCCAACTGTTAAGCGGTTACCTTTCAATCCTTCTTGCGTATCTGCTGCGTGTCTCGCTGCAACACAACCGATGAAAAGAAATACTACACAAGACAAAAGAAGAACTGTGATTATTCCATTTTTTAACATTTTTCTTACCTCCTTTATGTTTGGTTACGTTTTAGTGTCACAATCAATGTAATAGCTCACTTGGTTATATGTCTTAACAGGTAACAGTTAGTATATAGTTTTCTGCATATTAACAGATTGATATGTAAAAGAAAAGGGG
>CAZQZJ010000075.1:0-1840 GCA_964597775.1 uncultured Methanosarcinales archaeon | reverse complement strand
ACAAAAACTTAAGTTGGCCCGAGGCTGACATTAAGCGTTTTTTATAAAATGAAAACTCCCAACCGCCAAGCAGCTTGGTATCTATTAGTATAGTGGGAGTTTTCAATGTTTCATACTCCGCATCAAGTTTGTATTCATTTAAAAAATCACTCAGTTGTCGCAAGCGGCGGAGTATGAAACAAATCATTTTACATGCTCTAATTTCAAACTTGAGGGTATATACAAAATATCCCCTTTTTTTGTGAGAGCAACCACATGCATTAAACCAATCTTTTGGATCTGAACCTTAGTAGCATACATGCGCACCCAATCCCCTTTTTTTAGAGTTTTGTGATGCCGCAACTCCCAGCCTGCAATAAGATTAAAGACAGCATCCTGCAGCCTTAAAAATAATGTCAAAAAGACAAATATAACAACCCCAAAAAAGAACCATAGCACCACGCGACCAGTAATTCCCAACCTAATCAAAGCTATCACAATAAAAATCGAATAAATAATATATGCCAAAACCATTCCACCAAATTCTTGAATCGGAATCTGCAGATTCAATGCCCTTTGAAACAACTTATCAGCACCAACATACTTAAACACATGATCAGCAACCCTGCCCATAACCCTTCCAATAATAACTCCAACAAAAATAATGATGAGACTAACCATCACCTTATAAAAAAAAGACAAGGCAATATTTCCAATTCCTGAGATAAGTAATCCCAACACCATACTTAAACCACAAAAGCCTTCTTTTATAAAACTTATTCCCTAAAGTATTATTAACCATCTATGTAAACAAAACTAATATGGGCTCACAAGAACAACTCAGAGAAATCGAAGAGCAAATCAAAAAAACCAAATACAACAAACACACCCAATATGGGATTGGACTGCTCAAAGCTAAACTTTCCAGAATCCGAGAAGATATCCAACACAAAAGCGCAAGCAAAAAAGGAGAAGGATACAGTGTCAAAAAAACAGGGGACGCGACTGTCATACTTCTTGGATTTCCATCAGTTGGTAAATCCACACTCCTTAATCAACTTACAGGCACATCATCTGCAGTTGCAGCCTATGACTTCACCACACTAGATGTAATCCCAGGACTACTAAACTACAAACACGCACAAATCCAAATCCTTGACATGCCAGGAATTGTATCAGGTGCAGCAAGTGGCAGAGGAAGGGGAAAGGAGGTTTTGGGAGTGTTGAGGTCAGCAGATCTTATCCTTGTAGTGGTTGATGCACTCAAAACAGAACAGTACAGCAGCATTCTCTCTGAACTATTTGAAAGCGGCATCAGAGTTAACCAGCACAAGCCTGATGTTACTATTACCAAAAAAGCAAGAGGAGGCATCTCTGTTGCAACAACAATTCCAACTCGACATATTGATAAAAAAACAGTTACTGGTATTCTTCGCGAATATCATCTCAACAACTGTGATGTGGTCATTAGAGAAGATATTAATGATGACCAACTCATTGATGTTATTAGTGGAAACCGAGTGTATATACCATCCTGTGTTGTTATCAACAAAACAGACCTTATTGACACCAAAGCAAAGAAAATAATCGAAGATGAAATCAAACCTGATCTTTTTGTCTGCGCACAAAAACACCTTAATATTGAAGAACTCAAAGAATTGATTTATAATAAAATCAGATTTATACACATCTATTGTAAAGAAACTGGTAAAAAAGCAGATATGAACATACCTCTTATCATGCGACGCGGATGCACTATTGAAAACGTCTGCCAAAGACTTCATAAAGACTTTGTACGCAAATTCAAATTCGTAAAAATATGGGGCCCAGGAGCAAAATTTCCAGGACAGGAATTTCGAAA
>CAZQZJ010000074.1:0-2063 GCA_964597775.1 uncultured Methanosarcinales archaeon | reverse complement strand
GATACTTTCGTGCTGTACTGGTAGTCTTCCCGAATGCTAACAGCCGTCTCTGGTGATTCTTGCGTTTCTGTTATGTTTAAAGTTGTAATTTTCTCCAAATCTTCTTGACTAATAGTTATTTTCTTGTCCTCAATTAGGCTCGCAATAAGAGCAAAGGTACACTCTTGATTTCTTGTTTCATAGCCAAATTTTGCGAGAATGGCTAGAAAGCAGTGATAAATGACGTAAAATAAACTGCTGGAACACCAATCGGTAAATCCTCCTCTCTGAAGGTAGAGAGTAACTTTAAGATTATGTTCTGCTTTGGCCAGATGTTCTCGTGCTTTTTCAAGATCAGCATCAACTTTTACCAATCCACGATGTTGTTTTCCGGTTTGTAGTTCTTTCTTGGCTTTGTTCAGACACCATTCAATTTTATTCTTTGCGTGACTCATCGTAAATCTCCAGGAATTTTTTTTCTCCCATTATGACAATACCTTTAATAGCATTGAGGAGTGGTTTATCCCTCTTTTTAATGTTTTTGATGATGTCGTTGTAAGTTTGGTACATAGGATGAATTTTTTTAATGTTTATCTCATTAAGTTCTTTTATTTCCTGTTGGAGTTTTTGGAAGTGTTTTTGATCGGTTATTAAGAGAACGTCAATGTCATTAGGGTTAGGCTTTTCTAAAACAGAACCAAAGAGAACGATAACATCAGCATTTTTAATCTTCTTGAGTTCGTTTATCCAGCGTTTGATTTGAGGATTTGCGTATTGTGCTTCTCTGACTAGGATTAGAGAGAGATATTTATGAGCATAGGAATCTTCTACGTTAACTTTATAGGTGATTGCTTTTCCGATTTTCTTTGATTTCACTATATTCTCTTGTTCTAATCTTTTGAGTATCTTTAAAGTACCCATAGGCGTAATTCCTACAATTTTAGAAAGGCTGTTAGCATTATAGATTACTTCTGGACTTTTCACTAAGATAAGCACCACATTCATTTCCGCTCTAGTAATTTCTTTCATATAAACCACAAGTTTAGATATATAAACTATAAGTATATAAATGTTTGTATCTACTGTAAAATGACTAAGTTTTAGAAAACTTTATAAAATGCCAACTATAAGTATGTATTTAGTCCCCGTCGATAACTGACTTTTTACCGTTGAGCGAAACTTATATACTCCAGTATAGAAATCGTTAAGTAATCTTAATATATATTAAATATGTATGAAGCGAATTCCCATCCAGCCGCAAAATGAGATTACCATAAAGAACATTGTCGGGTACTTCGAAAAAGCCAAAATTGCACAAAACTTACGATAATTCAAGCAACGAGAACGAATCGCCAAAACACTTGCCGGCACAACAGAAATTCAGCAAGTTATATCCTGCCTAAGCACAACTTATGGCTGCAAAAAATTCGCAAAAACACTCACGAAAGCCACACCAAACCTGTTTTGGGGTGTTCTCGACTCAAGAATACCACTCACCAACAATCACGCCGAACGCATGCTACGACCCATTGTGATACACCGTAAAATGATGGGGTGCTACAGAAACGAAAAAGGAGAACGTTTCTTCGAAAACATCATGAGCAGCATCATGACATGGAAACTCCAAGGAAAGCCAGTTTATCAAACCCTACACCGTTATGCTCGATGACTAAATACATGCATTGTTCCGACAACTACTTATACCAAGTAACCTTACAGTGATCTATGAAGAGAACATTGCTGTCTCGTAGAGGTTTCTTATCAGGGCTTGCAGGGCTTGTTGCGTGTTATTCAATACCACAAGAAGTGTATGCAAAAAAACCTGTTCTGTATGCCCAAACTGCCAAACAGGTTCTGCATGCCAAACCAACAGAAGAGAACCCATATGCCCAGGAGTATCGTGATTTCTCGGCTGCATGGAAACAAGGGCTTAATGCGCCAAAGAAATATGTTGGTTCTGATGATCCACCATTTGTCAAGGATTTTATTGTTCCAACATCTTATAAAGCAGAAGACGACAGCAGACCTGATTATTGGTATGAAGAGATAACTGATTATTCACAGATTGAACATACAATCACATC
>CAZQZJ010000073.1:0-2121 GCA_964597775.1 uncultured Methanosarcinales archaeon | reverse complement strand
TTTTAGTAAAAGGAAGGAATAAGTTGAATAATTCAACAAGTGATATTAAGACTAAGTAAAAAAATGAGGAATAATGAATTTCACCTAGCATTTCTTTTTCTTTTTAATGTATCAAGAAAATCTCTCGCAAGGTTTTTCGGAAGTTTGTACGGTCTGTTGTTTCCAAAATAAATAAGAGTGGCATCTTCTTTCTCTTGTTCTTTATACCCAACTGTAATATCATATTTAAGGGTATATGACTGCGAAAGAGGAGATTCAGCGATATGTGAGACCCCATCAAAGTCATTTTTAAGACGGAGCCCTTCGTCAAGAGAAATAAGACGGTTCACTAATATTTCATCATTGGTTTTTCCAATAAGACCGCCTCTAAACACAAATTTGTCATCTTTATTAAATAAGACCTGAATAATAGTAGAATCAGATTGCCAATTAGTTGGGAGGGAGCTGGGAAGAGAAGGAGGTAGGCTGTTTGTTGATGGTGTTTTTTTAGGGTTGATTAGTATGGCTCTACGTCGTGTTTTTTGATCTTGTATGGGCTGGGATGATGTTTGCGCTTCGTTTATGATATTCCGCGATTTTTCAGCAGGAACTATTTTGCTTTTGGGATTAGTGGGTTCTGGTTTTTGTTGTGCTTGTTCTTGTTTTTTTGTACTCTCTGTTTTTTTGGCGTTGTTTTGGATAGTGGATTGGATACCGTAGTTTGTTAAGTCTTTGAGTTCTGTTACTCCAAGCGCTTGAAGAATTTCTTTATGCTTATCATTCATTTTCGGGTACATCTTATTATACTGCGTTTGCCTGTTTTTTTGTTCTTCTGTTCCTCCTGTCTTGACCCATGCTCCCATCTGCTCATTGATTTTGTTCAGCTCCTGGACAAGCATTTCCTTTTCATGGTTATTTCTGGAAGTAATAACATATCTTTTTACAGCATGGAGTCGTTCCCCGGCTGCTAACAAAGGATCAAGTGGTTTAATTTCTGATGGTGGAATAGGTTGTATGGATGGCGTTGTAATTGTGGCAACAGGAGCAGGAGGAGTAATACCTACTCTTACTATTCCTTTGGAACCATCAGACTCTGGCGGTCCACCTGTCTTGATAGTGCCTGAAGGAAAAAGAGCAAATCGCTGGGGTTGCCCATCATTCTTTACAAAATTGAATGTTGTTGGATAATCGATTCGTGATGCAAGTCCAAAAACCGATGACCTAACACCAAACCTGCCATCAACCTTACCAATAACATACTTGCCAGCACCTAATCCAACCTCACCAACAGTATTAGACGTTTCAGCAAAATCCTGGAATGTAATATCTTGCACCTTTTTTGTATAATCCCGTTTTGCAATTATATGATTCCCATCATCCATCCCAACCCAACTCAAATAATCAGGTTGGTCTTTTTTGCCAACAGAAAATCCTGCATAACCTAATGATTCGATGTTAAAGTTTTGAGTATTGGAATTCTTTGTGACAAAAACAGCGCCGGTTCCTTTATCAGGTAAAACAAACTTAGGAGGTTTAGCATTGAAATATGCAGTCACTGCTTTTGGACCTACTGGTTGTATACTGATACCTTTGTAAATTAATGTACCATCTATTGGATTTTTCAAATTAGTCCTAACAATTTTGACATGATCCAATCGGCCGTTTTGATCAATTTTAAGTTCACTATTCATTCCAGTATAAGAAATAATAGGATTCTTTTTATCACCAATTGACCATGCTCCTGTAATATGATCATCAAACTCACCACCAACAATATAAGATCCTTCTCCTGCAACATTGATCTTGCCTACGGTAAAATCCTTCTCACTTGAAATCTTAAGATTCCCATCTGAACTAATTGTCCCAATTGCTCCTGCAAATGTCACAGAGCTAACCCCCTGCGTAACCTTGATTCCCCCGATGCTTTGATCAGGATTTGATTCTATCTTCAGATTCTCAACATCCCTAACACTCTCATCTACATGAACACTTGTTTGCACAACTTTATTTTCAACAGTGATCAAGAATCCACCATATTTACCACCAATACCAACCTTTGAAGAAAGCGCAAGAACACTAGCACCTTCTGGTATGTTCTTGGGAAGTGGAACATCGCCATTATAGAGTGTGCCATCTCTCCAG
>CAZQZJ010000072.1:0-2326 GCA_964597775.1 uncultured Methanosarcinales archaeon | reverse complement strand
CTCCAGACACACAGCACGCAACAGTACCACTGTAACATAATTACGGTTTAGAACAATCGTAAGTAATTAATATAACTGTGAACAGTGCTCTTTTTAATGCCTAAAAACCCATGTATTGATTTTCCAGACGTGTTTGTAGTGTTGCAGAACGATGCTTCTTGTGATGTTGTTATTGTAGGTGCAGGTATTGCTGGTATTTCTTGTGCATATCATCTGCAACAAGCAGGTTACTCAGTTATTGTGCTTGAGAAGGATGTTGTTGGAAGCGGTGCTACTGGAGGAAGTTCTGGGATTTTGTATTATGGCAGTGGAACAAACTTTACCCAGGCAAAGGAGCTGTATGGACCTAAAAAAGCATCATTATTGTGGAAAGAAACAGATCAAACAATTAAGGACATAATTAATATTATCGAAAAAAATAAGCTTGATTGTGGGTTGCGCAAGATAGGTGGGATCATGGTTGCTAAGAATAATGATCAAGTTGATCTACTCAAACAAGAAGCTTGTAATCTTGCAGGGTTGAATATTCCAACAATTCCCTTAACTCCTGCTCAGCTTAACAAACATTATACTCTTCAAGCATTTGAAGCTGGGCTTTATTTTACTGATGTTGTGCAGATTGATCCAGCACATTTTGTAAGTGAGTTGGCACGACATTTTAACATTCCACTCTATGAAAAAAGTCCAATGATAAGTTATGAGCAGCAGGGTGATGTGGTTGTTGTCAAGTCACAAGCAGCAAAGATCACTGCTAAACACCTAATTATAGCAAGTAACTTAGAACCTCTTTTTGGTCTTGAAAAGCAGTGGAAGATGGAAGGTAGTGTTATCATGGCAAGTCAAGCACTTAGCAAAGAAGAACAGCTAAGGATCTGGCCAACCCAAAGTATTATCTGGACTATGGAACACGAGTATGACATCATCTATCCCCATTATGAACGTGCAATTCTTGAATTGTATCGATTCAAAGATGTGGATCAGAAGATTGCAAGATACTATCCAGGAGTTGAGTACAGGATTGATAAGCGTTGGGGAGGTACATGGGCAAAGACTAATGATTTCATGCCATTTGTTGGTAGTGTAACTTCTCGAATTCATGTAGCAGTTGCTATGGGAGATCAGGGTATTGTAATGGGTTGGACTGCAGGTAGCAAAATCCAAGCAGTTATCAAAGAAAAAAAAGACCCATTACTTGAGATGATGAGTATTAAGAGGTTTGAGTGAACACGTTGTTTGCAGAGCAAACTTTAAAAACAGGTCTATGATCTTGTGTTTAACTGGCGGTGTTCGGAGTTGCTTCCGAGAATCCAGTAAACAATTTGTAAGTTAGATTTGTGCTAACTTACCAAATACAGATCAGATTTTAAAGATGCACAGCATCTTTTGGAGGCACATGTATGGGAATCTATAAATATATTCGTGAAGTTTGGAAACAACCAAAGGCTAATCTTGGTCTTGTGTGGAAACAACGGCTTATTTCTTGGCGTGAAGAACCAGCTCAGATAAGATTAGAGCATCCCACACGAATTGATCGTGCTCGTGCAGCAGGTTATAAAGCAAAGCCTGGGGTTTTTGTTGTGAGAACCAGGCTTAGGCGTGGAAGCTTTTTTCGGCCAAAGGATACTATGGCTGGTGGTAGACGTTCAGCTCATGCAGGACGTATCAAGAATGTTGGCAAGAATTATCAAGCTATTGCAGAAGAGCGTGTTGCAGATCATTACCCAAATTGTGAAGTGCTTAATTCATATTATGTTGGTCATGATGGAAAACATCAATGGTTTGAGGTTATTCTTGTTGACACAAGCCATCCATCTGTTCTTGCAGATAAGGATCTGGCATGGCTTGCAAAACATCGCAGTCGCGTGTATCGTGGGCTTACCTCTGCAGGTAATCGCTTTCGAGGGCTAAGGTGGAAAGGCAAGGGTGCTGAAAAGATGCGACCAAGTCTTGGTGCTCATGGCAAACGTGGGAAATAAAAAGCCTTAAATAATTCCTACATACCCAGGGCATAGATTCGTAGCACAAGTGAGGTGATCTAATATGAAGAAGCCAACTGAAAAAAAGGTTGAAGAAGAACCTAAAGAAGAAGTTGAGGAATTAGAAGAGAATGAGGATTATGCTTCTGATGAATTAGATGAGCTTACAGCAGATGAAGATGAAGAAGAAAAAGAAGAGGAATCTAAGGACAAAGATTCTGCTAGTGAAGACTGGTAAAAAAAGAGGCTATGAATCTTATACTTGGTAAGCACAAACTCTTACATCTTGATTTCCCAAATGGGTTCATACCCCGATGCTCTGCATCGGATCTATTTACCTATTTGAGATT
>CAZQZJ010000071.1:0-2438 GCA_964597775.1 uncultured Methanosarcinales archaeon | reverse complement strand
AAGAGAACCCATATGCCCAGGAGTATCGTGATTTCTCGGCTGCATGGAAACAAGGACTTAATGCGCCAAAGAAATATGTTGGTTCTGATGATCCACCATTTGTCAAGAATTTTATTGTTCCAACATCCTATAAAACAGAAGACGACAGCAAACCTAATTATTGGTATGAAGAGATAACTGATTATTCACAGATTGAACATACAATCACATCACTTTATGAAGCATTTACAGGACGGGAATTTGATGAAGATCTCACGGTGCATATGTATCCCAAAAAAGAGTTTGAAGAAGTGCGCAGAAAACATGATCAAAAAGATAACGTAGGAGGATTTCTCGTAAGAAATCTCAATCCAAGAGACGGCTGGAGTTTCGAGGTCTATCTCCCATATCTACCACGCGCAAAAGCAGTAGCCTATGCAGCACATGAGATACTAGGACATCTTCCATGCTCTGCTCACACAGCTGAAGATGCAGAGGTGTGTGCGAGGATGACGACTGGAGTAACAACCTGGTTTCTTAGCATGTATCAACATGCACCAATAGAAGATTATTATATGAATCTCTTCATAAGAGTTATGATGGGAACGCCAAATGATGGCCTACAGAAACAGCTTATAAAGATCATATCCCATTTTGATGAAGAGTACAAACGAGAGAATAACATTGATCAGGGTCTTGATGGCAATGAGAGTCTTGAAGTCTTTGTAAGAGTAAGGAATAGTATAAATAATAAAGGAACAGATGTAATAGAACGGTGATAAAATAGATTATTATTATTGTCTACCTTGTTATTGTGACCTGTCTGACAATAATAGATGTGCCCCTTCCCAATATTGTGATGGTAATACATACACACGATTGGTATTTCCAACAATCTGTCCAATATAATAATCGTCAGATTTGTATATATTAAGCTTATTTATCCCTCCGTGAACGTTTTTAGAATAAAAATCAAGAAATTCACCTTTATAATTTGAATTCATGAAGACATCTGCTTTTTGTTTGTCTGACTGACTTAGAGAAGAGTAGGCTCTTGTCAATTTCTTCTGTACTTCAGAACGGATATATAAAGAAAATAATTTAGTAGGGTTCGGGATATTAGGACTCATAATTGATATCACAGGATTAGTCTGTTTCATATCCTGAAGTAATTGGGCAGGGACTTTGATTGTCTGGACATTTCCAGTTGGAGAACTAATCTTCTCTGCGACTGATTTCGGAGATGGTTTTTCACCACCACTATTTGTAGATGTTAAATCTCTTGGAGCAGGTGGTGTAGTCCCTAAAGAACTTGGTGGTGATGCTTTCGTTACAAGGCTATTATCCCTTCGGTTTATACCGTATCTGGGTGGTGTTGGAATAGGAGGAACTGATTGAGAATCTGTAGGTGTAGCTTTCGTAGACTCTGTTGCATAATTACTCAAATCCTGCACCTTTGTTAATCCAATCTGTTTAGCAATATCTTTATAATTCTGATTCATGTTTCCATAAGTTCTACTATACTCTTCCTTTCTAGACTGCATATCAGCTCCTCCTGCAGCAATCCATGCGCCCATCTGATTATTGATCTTGTTGAACTCTTGAATAAGGAACGATCTATCCTTAAATTTGGGATTACTAACTCCCTGAGACACAGAACCAACATACCTTTTTACAGCATATAATCTTTCTCTCGCAGCCATTATAGGAGTAAGACCTGCATTAGTTTGTGTTTGGATTGAAGATGCAGTAGTAGTTGTTTTGGCAGGCTGTGGTGGCAAAACAGTTGGAACAGCGATTATAGGAGTAGCTGCTGTTGATATCCCTGTGGCAATAGTGCCTGAAGGAAAAAGAGCAAATTGTTGAGATGCTCCATTCTGCTTTAGAAAACTAAGCTTTGTTGTATAATCAACCTGCGAAAACAACTTATCAATAGATATGGGAACATCAAACCAGTTATTCACCTTGCTAATAGGAAGATTACTCTTGCCAATACTAAGCAAACCGACAGTTTTAGAAGTCTCTACAGCATCCTTAAAAATAATATCCTGTATCTCATTTTTGGAATCCCGAATCGCAAGTACATGATTCCCTTGATCTTTTCCAACCCAGCTCAAATAATCAGGTTTGTCTTTTGTGCCAACAGAAAATCCTGCATAACCTAATGATTCGATGTTAAAGTTTTGGGTATTGGAATTCTTTGTGACAAAAACAGCGCCGGTTCCTTGATCAGATAAAACAAAATTAGGAAGTTTAGCATCGAAATATGCTGTTACTTTCCTTGCTGATTGCGGTTGAAGAACATTAATATCGTGATATTTCAGTGTGCTTTCTGGTGATTCCATACTAACCTCGAATGGCAGACCTTGTTTGTTGATTAAAACATGAGATTTAATCCCAGTAGAAGATATGTCTGGATTTAGTTTATTCCCCCCAACCCACCACAATTTTTGCTTGGA
>CAZQZJ010000070.1:0-2557 GCA_964597775.1 uncultured Methanosarcinales archaeon | reverse complement strand
TTTATTTTTTGTGTGTTGCCTTGTTGTGTACCATACCATATATAGAGGATGATAATTACACCAATGCCTGTCAAAAGGTATCCTATGATATCAACAGTGATATACCAATATTCAAATGTGATTGTATGTTCTCCAGGTGGGATAGCAACAAGTATTAGGCCATAATTGTTTTGGTGGCGAGGAACTGTTTTGTTATCTAGAAGAATCTTCCAATTAGGAAATTCTCGTACTTTAAAGAGTAGTTCGCCTCCTGAGCTATTGACATTGGCTTTGGCAGAGTGTCCATGGTATTCTTGGTTTATTACAGTGCCGTTTCTCATTTCGATGTATGCAGGTGTTATTCCTGTGTTGAATACAATCCATGGTTCTTCAACAAAGGCAAATGGATATTTTTGAAATCTGTTAACGTAATGTTGCGAATAGGTTACTACGTATTCAACATTGAGATCGTTTAGAAATCTGGTGAGATTTTCTTCAGGCCATTGTGCTAGTGGGATATTCATAAATATGTCTTTTTGTGTGTTTGAAAAGTCGTTTTTGTTATACAGATTGTCTCCAGTGCCTAGTAGTTCAAGATTGGTAAATGCTGGGCTCAGTGCCCATGGGTGTGAGTAAGAATAGCTTGTTGTGCCTGCAGAGAAGAGTGTGTCCTCTACTATCACGCGTCCTTTGGCAGTTTCTAGTCTATCATAGACCTTGCGCATCCCTTCAAATTCTGGTTGTGATGATAAGAGGATAATAGATGATGATTGGATTGTTCTCTGCACAAGTGGTGGTGTGATAATAGCTAGGATAAGGAGTGTAATAAGTATAGTAGGAAAGCGTAGTTTTCCTAATCGTATTGTAACTTTGCCTAAGTATCCAAGTGCTATGCCTACGCCAATAAGTAATAATGAGCGGGCTTCTGCAAGATTTCTAATGAGTTGGATGTATTTGAAGTAGATAAAGTTAGGCCACAAAAATCCAAGTAGCCATAATCCTGGGATAAAGAATGATACTATGCCAATTATGCGTAGATCTTTTCGTTTGCTTAGTAAGCACATGCCAAGTCCAAGAAGGCCTAGTACGATGATGAAGCTTGGCATATCTTTGAGTAGGTAGCCGTAGATCTCTTCTATTTTTACATTGCCTCCTCCTGATGGTACATAGTATCCCATCTTTGCTAGGAATGGAACAAACCAGTATGCTGTGAGGAGAAATACAAGTCCTGGATAGCCAAAAAAGAGTTTATAGTGTTTCTTCACGTTTTCATAATAAAATGCTGCAAGTAAAAGCAGGATAAGTGGGAAGAACATGAATGTTGCAGCGTGTGATAGGAAAAAGAGTGCTGAGAGAATTGATAGTATAATCATATTTTTTTTTGTTGGTGTTTCAAAGAATGTTATTGCATATGCCAATGTGATGAGGAGCATTGCTGATCCTAATGCATTTGAAAATAGTCCTACTATGAATAATTTGTCAAAGCCTCCCCGATGCCAGCTTCCGTGTTCTACAACAAGGAGTAAAAATGCTATTGCTCCTGCAAGTGGCATTTGTAATCTTTGGAGTAGCAAAAAAGCTCCAATAGGAAGTAAAAAAAAGATTAGTGCAAGCATGATCTTAAATGCTAGGGATAATGGCATGATCCAGCTAAGGATGCTTGTGAAATGGAATGGAACTAGGGCATATGCTTGAAATGATGCTATTCCAGCCTGGCTTTGTGGACACCAGAATGTTGGAAGGCTCCACATTGGATTCTTTTCAAAGCATGCTATTCTGCCGTAATGAAATGGAAGGTCAATATTCATTGGCACTCCTTCTTTAGCTAGTGGGGAAAGGAGGTAGAGTCCAAGAATAGTGCCAACTGTTATGATCAAATAGGGTAGAATCTTGTGGATCTGTTCAAAATTAAATCTGATTACTGGTTCAGTCTTTTCCATAATATGTCAGTCTTGCTAAGAACATCATTGACAGAGATTCTTTGCATGCATAAATATCTGTCTGTTTTTCTTATGCAGTCAGGCAGGTCTTTGCATATGCATGTGGTGTAGTTGCCAAAGCAGATGCTTACTTTGTCATTGTATCCCCATTGTTTTGGGTTAATTGGTCCAAAGAGTCCTATTAAGGGTGTTCCTACTGCCTTTGCAATGTGTAGTGGTCCAGTGTCTGTGGATAGGAATAGCAAAGCGTCTTTGATAAGTGCTGCAGTTCCTGCAAGAGTGAGTTTGCCTGCTGCAATGATTGGTTTGTGTTTCATCGCAGCGATGATTTCTTGATTTTTTGGGATGTCGTCGTTGCTTCCAGTAAGTACAATTCTAGCCTCATATCTTTCCACAAGTCTGTCTGCTACCTGTGCCCATGCCTTGACATTCCAGAATTTGTTAGTTCTTCCAGTGCCTTGGTTAATGCAAATATAGGGTTGTGTAAGCTTGTGTTTTTTTTTGAATTGGTGTGTTTCTTGTTGTGCTGATGTTGTGATCTCCAGTTGAGTGTGTATTCCTTGGTTAGGACATCCTAAAGCCTTTGTGATAAGGAGGTTTCGTTGTATGATGTGAATGTCATTCCTAAATCTGACAAC
>CAZQZJ010000069.1:0-2766 GCA_964597775.1 uncultured Methanosarcinales archaeon | reverse complement strand
GCATTACCTTTTGTTGCGATGTTGCTTTCGCAGATTCCTGGCGCGTATAGTGTTGAGTTTGTTAGTCGTAAGGTGATTTATGTTGTGTCTACTGGTTGTTCACGGCTGTTTTGGATCTTAATCTTGGTTGTTCCTTATTGGTTTATGGATAAGCCTTTGATGTATCTTGCTCTGTTTTATTTTGTTTGTAAACTTCTGGAAACATTTGCTGATCCTTCTTGGACAACCTTGCTTGCTGATATTGTGCCTCTTAAGATTAGGGGTATTTTTGTAGGGCATCGAAACGTGCTTATAAGTATCTCTGGTGTTGTTGCATATATTATAGGAGGGTTTGTTCTTGATTGGTTTCCAAAAACATCCTTTGCTGGGTTTGGGCTGTTGTTTTTTGTCGGTGCGTTTATTGGTCTTGCAGCAAGTTTGTCGATGAGAAGATTAATCGAGCCTAAAGTTCATCAGCATCAGCATGTTGTGTTAAAAGAATTCTTTAGCCTCAAAGGCGACTTTGCAAGGTTTTGCAGATTTGCCTTTGTATTTCATTTTGGGTGGATGATTGTATCCCCATTTTTTGCTGTGTATATGCTCAAGAATCTTGGTATATCTTATACAATGTTTGTGTTGATGATGGGAATTTCTTCATTTTCCAAGATTATTGCGCATCGTCATCTTGGTAGGCTTGCTGATCGTTTTGGTGATAAGGTCATTATGGTTTTTGTGTGTGTAGCTACAGCCCTGGTTCCCTTAGCATTTTATGCAATGACTCCGCAGCGTTTGTGGTTGCTTATTCCAGTGCATGTATTTTCAGGGATTGCCTGGGCTGGTTTTGATATTGCAATGTTTAATATGATGCTGGATTTTAGTATAGCTAAACGTCATGTTCAGGTTGCTGAGTTTCAGATGGTAGCTGCACTTGCTATTATTATCTCTCCAATAATAGGGGGTTGGATTGCTGATTCTGTATCCTGGCTTATTACTGGGATTCCATTACTCTTTGTAATTGGTGCTGTGATAAGGTTAGCATCGCTATTCTTTTTGTGGAAGCTTCCTGAGTCAAGAGTGCTTCGGAAATTCTCTTCAATAGACTTGTTTAGAGAGGCTATTACATTTCATCCTATTGAGGGTACGATTCACATAACACGAAATGTCATAAGACGCGTGAGAAGTTTGGATGTATTTGGAACAACTCGTAAGTGAATCGTTTGTATACATGTTTAGATAGCTCAATCTTTTTATGTATCCTATCATCTTGTTTTGGTATGGTCTATGATCCTGCAGAAGATACACTATTGTTGGCAAAACAGGTAAAGCTTCATGCACAAGGCACTGTTCTTGATATGGGTAGTGGAAGTGGTGCTCTTGCAGATGCTGCACTAGCTAATACTGCTGTGGAAATGGTGTTGTGTGTTGATCATACTCAGAATGTTGTGAGTCATCTTAAACAACATTTTGCAGGCAATACAAAGGTTAGTGTTGTTCTAAGCAGTCTCTTTTCTAAGATAAGCAAGCAGTTTGATGTTATTGTGTTTAATCCTCCATATCTTCCACAGGATGTAGGTATTATTGATGATGAGATTTATGGGGGAAAACATGGTTATGAGGTTATTCTCGAATTTTTGCGCCAAGCACCAAGGCATCTTTTGCCTGGTGGAAGGATCTTGATGTTGTGGAGTTCGCTTTCACATCCAGATATAATTTTAGACTATGTAAAAAAGCAGTTGTTGGAACCTGAGTTGTTGGATAGTGTGCATCTTGCATTTGAGGATTTGTTTGTGTATCAGATTGTGAAATCCTCTCTTCGTGTTGCAGTGGAGTCTGTAGGAGTATCTGATCTTGAGTATTTTAAAAAAGGAACAAGAGGTATGATCTTTACTGGTTTTTGGCGTGAGAAGAATGTTGCAGTGAAGCTAACAAATCCTGCTAGCAAGGCATTTGGTCGTCTTGAGATTGAGGCAGAGTGGTTAAGAAAAGTAAACAAGAAAGGAATTGGTCCTAGGTTTTTAGCATCTGGTGATGGGTATGTAATCTCTGAATTTATTGATGGCGTGTTTATCTCTGATTTTTTAGAACACGCAACAACAGTACAAGTTCGTCAAGTGCTTAAGATGCTTCTTGATCAATGCAGAATCCTGGACAAATTAGGCGTTGACAAAGAGGAGATGCATCATCCATATAAGCATGTGTTTGTTACCAAGAATCCTCTTAAGGTGCAGTTACTTGATTTTGAACGCGCACATGCAACACCAAGTCCCAAAAATGTGACGCAATGCTCCCAATTTATTCTTGGCCCACTTGCCAGTGTATTGGCAAAGCATGGGATGGTTGTAGATATAGTAAGGATTCGCGAGCTTGCTAGAAACTATAAGATATCACAAACTACAAAAGATTATAATCTTCTTAAGGATGGTATTCTTTATGGTGACAGAGTTTCAAAAGCAGGTGTATCTGCTTTGCTCAATGGTTCCTAAGGGTATGGTTACAACGTATAAGGAGATTGGTAATGCATTGCATGGTAATGGCATGATCTATCGTGCAGTTGGTGCTGCATTGCATAAGAATCCAGATGCTCCTATTGTTCCGTGTCATCGTGTTGTGGCATCAGATGGTAGTATTGGTGGTTTTGCGCATGGCAGTGCAAGAAAAAAAGAATTGCTCCAATCTGAAGGGATTTATTTTGATGATGATATGATTCGTGATTTTGATAGTGTATTATGGCGTTTTGATTGATGGATTATTGTGTAAGTAACTTTCAAAATTCTCTCCACTCTACAC
>CAZQZJ010000068.1:0-2777 GCA_964597775.1 uncultured Methanosarcinales archaeon | reverse complement strand
ATAGGTAAATATATCCGATGCAGAGCATCGTGGTATGAACCCATTTGAGAAATCAAGAAAGGAACACTGTTATATGATATTCAAACGTGACTATAACAAAAACCCAAACAAAATCTTTGCTGCGTATTTTTCATTGTATGCAGCGTTATCCAAATTATATAAAGTGACAAATCCAAACCTGCTTGATAAAGAAAAGGTTAACCCATCGCCTTTTAAGCAAGGGGTTGGACATGATCAAATAAACTAATTGGTGAGAAACCACAAGTAAATATTGTGATAAACACAACAGACTCTATTGGATCAGAGTGGGAAGACTGTCGCTGAGGGATTCGAACCAACGATTCCTATATTCATTTTTTCTATTAATAATAGAAGCTTTCTTCTATTGGCAATAGAAAGATTTAAATAACTTAAAACTATTAAGAGGATTATGATATCTAAAGAATCTTTGAAAGAAGTGATTATCTCACAACGAGACTTCTTGGATAGGTCTGAACAAGGAACTGCGCGAGAGAAAGAGATCACAATACGGGAATCCTTTGCGTTGATAATTACTGGAATCAGGAGATGTGGAAAGAGTACATTCCTTAATCAGATCCTAAAAAAACAAAAAAAAGGGTATTATATAAACCTTGAAGATCCTAGACTTGAAGGCTTTGAACTTTCTGATTTTAATAAGGTAGAAGATATTATGAAGGAAATTTATGGCAGTGGCGGGATTTATTTTTTTGATGAGATACAAAATATTGACAAATGGGAAAAATTTATCAGGTACCTAATTGATAAAAAAGAAAAAATACTCATAACTGGATCGAACGCAGCTTTGTTGAGTAGAGAGCTGGGAACAAAATTAACAGGAAGACATCTTCAGGTTGAGATGTTTCCATTTTCCTTCAACGAATTTCTTAATATGAAAAAGTCAAAACCATCAATTAGATTATTTGACGAATATTTTTGGAAGGGTGGTTTTCCAGAGTATATCAAAAGAGAAGACCCATTGATTCATCAGGGATTACTCTCTGATGTTGTAATGAAGGATATCGCAGTAAGATTTGGCATAAAGAACACAACTATCTTAAATAAAATCATAATTTTTCTGATTAGCAATGTTGGGAAAGAATTCTCCTATAACTCAATAAAAAACGTATTTGAGATAAAATCTGTTCAGAGCGTTATCGATTACGTTTCCTATTTTGAGAATGCTTATCTCGTCTTTACCGTGCCTCGTTTTAGTTATTCCTATAAACAACAACAGGTAAATCCAAAAAAAGTCTATTCGATAGATAATGGTTTCTCCAACAATAATTCGATCTCATTTTCAAAAGATAAGGGAAAGATGCTCGAGAATCTTGTATTCTTAGGATTAAGACAAAAATTCAAGCATATTTTCTACTTTCAAGAAAAAAAAGAATGTGATTTTGTAATTAAGGAAAGGGATAGGATAATTGATGCAATCCAAGTCTGTTTTGATTTAAATGAAGAGAATAAGACAAGGGAGATACATGGATTGATTGATGCACTAAAAAAGTTTGATTTGAAAAAAGGGTTTATACTTACATACAATCAAAACGAAGACTATTTCATCGAAAACAAGAATATACTTATCAGGCCAGTCTGGAAGTGGCTTACTGGACTTGATTGACTTTTGCTACTTCTAAAAACTGTCGCTGAGGAGATTTGAACCCCTGACCTCCACGTTATGAGCGTGGCGCTCTAACCAGGCTGAGCTACAGCGACGTTACCAAGCAACACTCTCCTATACTTTTTAAAGGTAGTGCAGCTGTACATCTCATTATGATTAGTCTTGATGGCTCATTTGGCGAAGGCGGCGGCCAGATTATTCGTACAGCCCTTGGTTTATCAGTGCTTACAAATCAGGCATTCGAGGTTTTGAACATCAGAACATCAAGACCGTTACCAGGACTCAAGCCACAGCACCTTGCTGCAATTCGCACACTACAAGAAATCTCTTGCGCAAGCGTGATTGGAGCAAAAGAAGGCTCTTTACATCTCATCTTCAAACCAGAAGCATTCCAACCACGAGATATTATCATTGATGTAGGAACAGCTGGCTCCATAACATTAGTGCTGCAAGCATTACTCTTACCAATCTTATTTGGAGGAAAACATGTCAATCTGAAAATTAGAGGTGGTACTGATGTAAAATGGTCAATGCCATTTGATTATGTCAAAGAGGTTTTAGTACCACACTTACAAAAGTATGCACAAGTTGAATGCAATCTTCACCGACGTGGATATTACCCAAAAGGCAACGGGCTTGTAGAACTTAATATCAAACCACGATTTACACTAACATCACTAAAAGACGCGCCACACATTAACACAGTAAAACGTAACAAGCTTATTATGATTCGCGGAGTCTCACATGCAAGCATTGATCTGCAAAACAAGAAAGTAACAGAACGCCAGACTTATGCAACTAAGATTACTCTTAAAGATTTAGGAGTTCCAATAGAGATTCGTGAAGAGTACCACTATACAGCTTCACCAGGTTTTGGTATTAGCCTATTTGCCTACTTTGGCAAGGATGAAGAACTAGATGAACAACAAACTCAGATCATCGGAGCAGATGCATTAGGAGAACGCGAAAAATCAGCAGAACAAGTAGGAACAGAGGCTGCAATGAGATTACTAAAGGAACTACATGCAGATGCACCAATTGATTCACATCTAGCTGATAACCTTGTTCCATTACTAGGCCTTATTGGCAACGCACTAAAAACTACAACAATCACATCACACACACAAACAAATGT
>CAZQZJ010000067.1:0-2819 GCA_964597775.1 uncultured Methanosarcinales archaeon | reverse complement strand
AGATTAATCGATGGGCTGTTATTTACAATGAGTGTTGCATTAATCTTGTTAAAGAACATCCCCTCTGTTCCAAAGACGCCTGTTGTCTTTGTTGCATTGCTGATACGCGCCTGGTTATCTCCAAAATAATCAAAAGCAGAAGTTGCCCCCACACCATCATCAAAATGCCATGCTGCGACTGGGATGTCTGGCGCAGGAGTGCCTGTTGCATCTTTTTCTGTTGAACCATAACTCATCATCTGGTACTCATTAACAATCTCATCCGCAGATAATGTACGATTAAAAATTTTAATCTCATCAATACTACCATTAAAATACTCTGTACTACCACTGCCATATCTACCAATCTCTAAACTACCAGTATCATACGTTGGACTTCCAGAAACACTTGTAGAATTACTCAATACACCATCAACATACACGCTAATATTTGTACCATTATCAATACCGACTATATGATGCCATTTACCATCAGCAACACCAACTCGAGAAGTAGTAAAAGTAGTAGAAGGAGTATCTGTACGAAACTCAGCCAAGCCATTTGAAGCAGCCATGCTTACACCTAAAGAATAACTTTGTGTTGATCCAGCTCTTGTTTTTGTTACAAGTCGTCCACTACCACTAACATTAGTCAAAACCCATAACGAAATAGAAATCACCGAAGGTTGCAATGAAGAACTACTAGATACATTAATAAACGCATTTTTATCAAAATTAAGAGCACCTTTAACTAATCCAGAAACATTAGTAGCATTCACAACAGTTCCATTATTCAATCCTAACACATCAATTCCATTACCCTCCATTCTCCAATAGCTCACAAGAGACGCATCTCTCCACACCTCACTACCATTCACAAACCACGTCCATGTTGAACCATTCTCAGCATCACCATCAGCATCAGTGTAGTTCCACACTCCTGCAACAGAGGTAGAACTATTAGGAGTAAATGGTGTGATATTCACGCGAGCTACAACAGGAGATGAATTCACTGAAAAATTAGCACCACCAAGAGTGCCAATATTATTTAATGAATCATTTGCAATAATTGTTATGTTATACGTTCCATTTAAACTTGTTTCGCTAAAGTTAGTTCTATAGATTGTACTTGACGCATTGATCATAGTAAGGCGCCTTGTGCTGCCATTAGGTAATGTAATATTAGCAAACACAATATCTACTGAGTCTGCATCAGTTACATTAGCAGTAATATTTACCGTAGCATTTGGAGCAAACTTGGTTCCATTCGGAGTTACATTCACAATAGTAGGACCTGGATTTGGTGCCACAGTAGTACCTAATATAGTTGAATTCACAGCTGAACCAACAAGACCATCAAACTGGATAGGCTCAAGCTGGAAAGTAAGCGAATCATTTGCTCCGAATCTGGAGGTGTTCAAACCAAATGCCGGGAATCCTCGACGATAACTCTGACTAATCTCATCAACAGTAAAAGGACGATTATACAACTCAACTTCATCAATTGTACCATTAAAGAAGTTTCCAGTACCATTCACACTACCAATATAAAATGCGTTTGCAGTAATATTAACTAAACCACCAGATGCAGTTGTACTCCTAATAATATCATCAACAATAACACCAAGTGTTGTACTATTATACACACAACCAATACGATACAATCGTCCATCTACAACAAGACCAGCACCAACAACACCAACCATCCCTGTAGCATTCCCAACCAAACACGACACCTGAGAATTATTCACCAACACAGCAAAACTAGGCATGCTCGTATGCTCATGCTTACTTAATACATACTGATTAACCTTATCAACACTAGAAGTGTTAATCCATGCAAAAAAAGTGAAATTCCCAGACAAATTAAACACTTGTGAATGATTCACAACCACCACAGCATTTGTTCCATTAAAAAATAAGCCATTTGTACCATACACACCAGCAATACGCGACACATTACTTAACACACCAACACTATCACCAAAGAAATCAAACATTGAAGTTGATGTGGCTGCATCATCAAAATGCCACAAGGCAACTGGAATATCAGGAGCAGGAGAACCAGAAGCGTCTTTTTCTGTGCTACCATAGCTCATCATCTGATATTCGTTAGCTATTTCTGAAGCAGTAAGAGTTCTATTAAAGATCTTAACCTCATCAATACTGCCATTAAAGTTCCCTGGCTCAAATCCTGCAGCATTAAACCTTGCTGAACGGCCAATAGACAATGGCTCACTACTACTAGAAATCGTTCCTCCTAACCCAAGACGTGAACCATCAGCTAAGCCATCAACATAAAACTTAATGTCTCCACTACCCCAAGTCATACCAATATGATACCATCTTCCGTAAAGCAACTTTGTTGTTCCATTTGCCTGCAACTGGCCATTTGCAATTGTCCAAATATTTGCAGTTGTATGATTATCAAAAATCCCCAAATTCCAATCAAACTCTGTACCACCTGAAAATTTAGCAACAACCTCTGCATTATCATTTAACACATCACTTGCATTTCTTCCACGAAAGGTATTTCCCTTAACCCATGCCAAAATAGTTAAGGCATTAGTAGATGTCATATTAAAACGAGAAGTATTTGTGTATGAAATCCCTGCAGCATAATTAACCCCACTCAAACTAACAGCACTCTTAATAATACCATCATTAACAACAGAAAAATTACCACTACCAGTAGTCAAACCCAATGAATCATTGAGGTTTCCATTATCAAATTTAAAGTAAGCAACAAGATTTGTATCCCTCCATGCCTCAGTATTATTCACAAACCACGTCCATGTACTTCCATTTTCTGCGTCATTAGCAGCATCTGTATAATTCCA
>CAZQZJ010000066.1:0-2825 GCA_964597775.1 uncultured Methanosarcinales archaeon | reverse complement strand
CGACGAACAGCACACGGCCCTGAGGTATTATGGCATCTCTACCACTAAAAGGGTGATAATTACCTAAATCGCCATCTGAAGCTTTCGCTTTTTCATAAAATGATTCAAGATAATCATGACTTCCTGCAGTTCTTGCTAAAACAAGAGGATTTTCTAGGAATGGTTTTTTCTGATGATATCCTGATTTAGTATCTTGAGCTGTTTTATATGGTAGGACAACCCCAAACTGATGTGGTAAATTAGATCTTCCATCCTTAATGTCTTCTAATCGATATAAAGGAAAACTTGTTCCATCAAGAAGTCTTCCTTCAAGCAAAGCATCAAATTCGTCATTTCTATATTTTGCACTATTACTAATTAATCCTTCATCATATGCTTGTTGAATTCTATCAGGAGTAAGAATTCCTCCTCCATGCATAACAACCAGAACAGGTTCTCCTCTTGTGTAAAATGATCCTTTTTTATCTATCCCTATGTTTTCTTCAGTTAAAACTGTGTACCAATTCTTCCAGAAAGCATGGCTTTTCTCTGCCTTGGCTTTTGCAGCTACAAATTCAGGCATGTTAGCAACTATTCCTGAGCTGCCTGCATACTCTATTGCTTGCCTAAGTGCCTTTGGCATACTTCCATCATAAAACGTTTTTCCATTCATAATATCATCTATGCTGAATGGCGATGTCTGTACAGGATTAACAATAGGAATCGGATTCGCAATTGGTTGGGCAGGAGGTGTTTGTCCCGGGGTCCATTCCAAATGCTTGATCAATTCTCTTGGGATTATTCGTGTCATTTTGACAATAGCACCTCAAGACCTGCTTGTAACATTTTATCTTTATCATGCACTTGATGATAGACGATATTTGGATCATTCTTGACAGCATTTCCTAAATCATATGTTCCGCCAATTTCGAAAAGTACGACGTGATTGTGCGGATTCTTTGCAAGAGATCTCATTTTCTCCGCTTCTCGTTCAGTTCTACCATCAATCACAAGATTTCCATCAGTGACTACAACATAAGTTCTTTTTTGACCGTCACTGTATTGCTTCAAGTTTATGTCTTCAACATCATATCCGTTTTCAGGTTTGAACAATGCTCTTAATGCAGAAGAATCCCCATTCCAAAATTGATCTACTGAAACGAGTTCTGAGTCTATTTGGCTATTTGCAAAATTATGGATTCGCATCTTACTTTGTTTTCCGACATGTCTTCCACCTTGATATAAAGCATCGACAAATCCATATAAGACATGACTTAACATATCCCATCTTCCACTATCATTTACTTTATATCTGCCTGCAGTACCGCCAAACATTGAACCTGAACTATCAAGATAAAACTCTACAACTTCAGGAACATCAATATGTGAATCAATGTAAACAATATCTTTTAAGTCACGCTGTTTTAATTCATATTCATTCAATCTGAATGTTCCGTTTCCAATATCCATAAGCCATGGCAATCTTGTTTTCTTCTGCATAATATCTATTCTTCGCAAATTGACTTTGCTAAGTTGATCTTCAGTAAGGACCGTGCTGTTTTTCAAATCCCAATATTCTTGTTTTCCAACAACTACACTTTTACCAACTTTCTTACCACCAACTATCTTAATTTGCGGATGATTTCTCTTGTAATACTCATGTGTCGCTAAAACATCAAGATTTTTCATTTCATCAGTTGCAGAAGTACTACCTGTTGGCTTGCCACTCTTAGGTTTAATTTCTTGTGCAGCTTGCTCAAGTGAACTTGGATTTTCGTTTGCAAGACCTTGAACGAATTGTTCTTGCTCTTGTGGATTCATTTCATCAAGAAGATCCTGCAAAATATCCTGAGGTGAACCCCCAGATCCTTCTCCTTGCATATCAGGTCTACCTTGAGGCATTCCTTTTTCTATGTAAGGTCCGAGAACACCCATAAATCTTTCAATACCTTTGTATCTGTCTTGACCAGCGAATACTTCTCTAATGGCGCTAACATACCCTTTTACTCTGTCATATGCTTCTTGATCAGTTCCACCAATAAATGATTTGGCTTTTTCAAGAAGTGTTCCTTTCTTTTTTGGAAGTTGTACAGATTTGTCAATCAGTGCACCAAGTGCTTTTTCAGCAACTGCATAACCTTCTTTTCCAGATTTACCTTCAAAGAAGGGATGTGTACTTTGAGGTCCATACATTAAACCATATAATAGTCTTGTGACTGTGTAAAAATTAGTTTTTGATGGAGCATCTTGCAATTCTAAAACATCCCATATTGGAATAATGTCATCTCTGACATATCCTTTTCTTCCATTATCAAGAGCGAAACGATTGTCAAGAATGAAATCTTTAACTCCATTTTGTGAAGATGATACTTTAACAACTTGTTCAAGTGGACTCAAAGCAGGTTCTGCTTTAACGACTCCTCGCCTTATTGCTTGATGAATCAGCTTATTATCATTACCATCTCCAGTGACGCTAAAAGGTGCTTCAACAGGATGATATAGTTCATGAAATAGTAAATAATGAAGTGTTTCTCTTGCAAGATCTTCAGGATTTCCTTCCCAGTATTTAGGAATAACAGTCTCGAATTTTCCTTGCAAACTTTCATCATCTGATATTGTTGCAAAGATGTTTTTTAGATCTGTTGAGAATAACCAATCTCTACCATTTGGTTTAGTGCTTCGAATTACAGCAGTATCACTACGCAAAGGAAAGTCTTCTCTGACTTCTTGTCTCCATTTGTGTTCTGCTTCATTTAAAAGCAATTGCATACTTTTCATTTTGTGATACCCTTATTTTTTTCGCGCTCCTGGCGCCTCCGGCGCTACCCCGACGAAACGGCCATAAT
>CAZQZJ010000065.1:0-3062 GCA_964597775.1 uncultured Methanosarcinales archaeon | reverse complement strand
AGAGAACATAATGCATCTCCAGAACAGCGCTATATAAATATTTCTTAAAGCTGTTTAGTGTTACTTAAAACTGCGCCTTACGCAGGATTGCCTGAATCATCTTTCTTGCCACTACGAGAGCATACTCAGCATCTATACACAGATTAATAGATTTTACCCTACTTCACCCTCACCTTCACTGCAAACTGAAACATATAAGGATCAGCATAGACCTTACTCTGAGGATCAAGAATCCTATACAAAATCGTATGATTCCTCTCTGCATGAGCAGTTATATTAAAACCCAAAAGAGTCACATCAGTTAAATAATCCCAATACACAATATCTTCATGAGCTAGGGTCTTATCCACAATTGTTTGCGAGATATTGAGAATCGTACTAAGACGAGAAGAAATCTTCACTGAAAAAGAATCAAGCACAGTCCTCTTACCACCCTGAGAAATAGTAACTGGATAATGCACTACTGCACTCACATCAGCAACATTGATCTGGACATCAGCAGTCACATCCCCATCCTCAATCATCAAGCCCTTCACCACTTCAAACCTGTTTGTACACTTCTTAAGCGTATCGTTTATGTACCTAGCCAAAATCTGCTTTTCAACAACATCCTTTTGCGGCATCAACACCCTACCAGGAGACAAATCATCATTAGTTATATAATAATACGGAATCCTATACTTATCTGTATACACAAAAAACTCAGAAAAAAAACCATTCTTACCACCAACCAAACCAAATGCAATCAAGGCATCAGTAAGCTGCTTATGCAAACAACTTGTCACAAAACCACGCACACCCTCAACATCAAACACCCCTTCCTGACCTTCCAAAGCCCTCTGTGTCTGCTGCCTTGACTTTACAGAAAATGCATAAAACCAAAACCCAACCAACAATAAAATCACCACAACTACTACTAGAATAAATGAAATCTGAGCTTTACGCATATAGAACTTAGAGCATACCACCTATTTAACCTCTTTGCATCTGCTTATGCATCAGAGCAACACCCTGCAGTGGGGCATGCATCACAATACCTAACATCTGAATCTTAGATGTATCAAGAGAAGAATCAAAAGGCCGCAATGCCACCTGATTAGTCTTAGAAGCAAACTCCTGAGCAGAAATTGGACAAATCACATCACTACCATAACCAAATTCTTGCGAAAGAATCTGAGCAAACCCAAAATTACTCAACCTCTGCGGACCAGCAACATGATACACCCCCTGAACTCCTGCTTTTAGAAGCAGATATAATGCATTTGCAACATCATCAATTAACGTTGGAGTTCCAAACTGATTGGCAACAACCTCCAAAGGAATCTTACCATTCTCTAATTGCTTTACTATACTCCATGCAAAACCGCGATGAGATCCTAGTTCACCATTGTACCCATACAACCGACTAACTCTAGCAATAACATAATCCAAACCAGAATACTGCACCACCAACTCAGCAAAAAGCTTACTCTTACCATACTTATTAATCGGCAATGGAACATCATCTTCAACATGCATACCACTATTTGATAATTTATCACCACTAAAAACAAAATCAGTTGAAACATACACAATTTTAGCATCAGGAACACACTTTTTAACACCACCAAGCAGATTAGCAACCCCACCAACATTAACCCGATACACTAACTCCTTATGATTCTCACACTCATCAGGCGCAGTCATCTGAGAACCACTTATCACAACAACACTAGGAATATACTTCCTGAGCACTTGTTCTACTGAATCAGAACTAAGAGGATCAAGAACTACAAATCCAGGAACCTCACGACGAGACGTACCAACAATTTCACCACCTTGCCAGGATGTATACACCTTATTCCCAAGCAAACCAGCAGCACCAACCACAAGACACAATGACATGATACGCAGAAAAAAAGAGCTACTTAAAAAAACTTCTTAAAACCAAACGCAAAGCTCATAAATCCAAACAACAACAAAAATTTCATGAAACTAAGCATCATCCTGACATTATTGATACTAACAACAGCAATTACTGCCCAAGGTATTGGATACCAATCAGTTACCAGCATCACCAAAGAACTACACAAAACACCAACACCAACCTATTCACCACTTGCAAAAACAATAACCAAACCTAACACAACCCAAACCCCATTACCACGCAACACCTTACTTAAAATCAACTACAAACCACAAGTATTCAGCAAATCAGAAGGCATCCCAGGACCAAAACGCGTACGCAAAAACGCACCACTTGCAAACAACACCTGCGACTACAAAACAATTGAAGAACGCATTGCATGCCGCATCAACCTCAACATCAGCCAACTAAGCTACACCCCAGAACACTGCAGAGTCATGACACAAAAACAACGAGCACCATGCATGGAACTCTACGCGCATGTACACCGCTGCACAGAACTAAAAGACATGGCAAGACGATCAGTCTGCATACAAAAAATGCTCCACCTCCAATCATTCAAAGCAGAACACATCAGCTGCACAGTAGGCTATAAAACCAACACCACACACTGCATTAACGAACTCAAATCAAAACTTGACTACCTAGCCTCACACTCAATCTACATGCTTGAACTACGCGCTATTGAATTCTACCAAAACAAAGGCGTACCAGCAAAGATTATCCTACCATTTATCAAAACTGCAGAAGAAAAAATCCTTACATACAACGCACTTCGCAACAGAGCGGAAAAAATCAAAACACTCGAGAGTGTTAAAACAACATGGCAAGGATTTGTTATCCAAGCAAAAGAGCAAGCTACTGAACGTATTGGACAATATGACATCAACGACAACCTAAACCCTATTATTTCCAATTTACAAGAGATAAGTGAGTAATGACCAACACGAATGTGTTTAGTACTACTTAACAAGCATTGGCACTGGCTTCTTTTTGCTTTGTAAATAAAGAAATTGCCTGAAAACTGACCATCCCACCCTTCGCTTCACTCACTCCGCAGCAAGCTGCTTGGTATTGGCCAGTTTTCTTACTCGCGTGACAGGCAATTTCTATAGGAAATAACCTTAATTTTAGGATATTCCAAAAACGAAAGTAA
>CAZQZJ010000064.1:0-3203 GCA_964597775.1 uncultured Methanosarcinales archaeon | reverse complement strand
CGGTGGTTCTTGACAAATACCCCTGGGCTCTGCCCAGGTTGGGATTTTTTATTTATTATTGCTGGAGCGAAAGATTTTGTTGGTAGGTCAGAGCGACAGCAAACACATTGTGGGATTTATTTTTAAAAAAATGTGTCAATACACTAAGCTCTTACCAACTCTTATAAACCTCCACTAATCAATCTTGTGCATGCCACTACGCAAAGTCCTTATCACAGTTGTTGGCCATGTAGATCATGGTAAAACAACGCTTTTGGATCGAATTCGAAATAGCTCTGTTGCTGAGAAAGAAGCTGGTCTGATTACCCAGGCAATTGGGGCAAGTATTGTTCCTCAAGAAACCATAAAGCGTATGTGCGGTGCACTCTTTGAAAGACTAAATCTGCAGTTGAGCCTTCCTGGAATTCTTGCTATTGATACACCAGGACACGCAGCATTTACTAATCTGCGTAAGCGTGGTGGAAACCTTGCTGATATTGCAATTGTAGTGATTGACATCAACGAAGGCTTTATGCCACAAACTGAGGAGAGTATTGAGATTCTTAAGGCATCTAAGACACCTTTTATTATTGCTGCTAATAAGATCGATCTTATTCCAGGTTGGCATGAGCATCCAGAATTATCCTTACTTGAACAGATTAATGCTCAGCCACAGCATTGTCAGGAGATTTTTGAGCGTAAGATGTATGAACTTATTGGCAGACTAAGTGAGAAGTTTGGAATGAATGCTGAACGATTTGATCGGGTTTCTGACTATACTAAAGAGATTGCCATTGTTCCTATTTCTGCAAAAAAAGCGTATGGACTTGCTGAGTTGTTAGTGGTTGTAATTGGTCTTGCTCAACGTTTTCTTGAGACTAATCTTCGAATCAGTATTGATGGCCCTGCAAAAGGTACTGTGCTTGAGGTCAAAGAAGATAAGGGACTTGGTAAAACAATTGATGTTATTATTTATGATGGAACCCTTAAAGTTAATGACACAATTGTTATTGGTGGTGTTGAGAAACCGATTGTGACAAAGATTAAAGCTCTTTTTGAGCCTGCGCCACTTTCTGAGATGCGTGAAAAGCGTACTAGATATGAGTCAGTTAAGGATGTTGTTGCAGCAACTGGTGTGAAGATTTCTGCAAAAGATCTTGATAATGTTGTTGCTGGGATGCCAGTTGAGTCTGTTCCTGACCTGTTATACCTTGATGAGGTAAAATTGCGAGTACAACAACAAGTACAGGAAGTGATGATTGAGACAGATAAAAGCGGGGTAGTGATTAAGGCTGAATCCCTTGGCAGTCTTGAAGCCATGATAACCTTACTACGTGATAAAGGTGTCACAATTCGCAAGGCTGGAATTGGCATGATTACAAAAAAGGACGTATCTGATGCACAGGTAGTGTTGCATCAAGACCCACTACTTGGGTGCATTATTGGTTTTAATGTAGATCTTGCTACTGATGTAAATCTTGGCAATGTAAAACTTATCCTTAATAATGTAATCTATAAACTTATTGATGATTTGGAGCGTTGGCAAGCTGAATCGCGCAGAAACATTGAATCAAGCCAACTGGATGTTCTTACTCGTCCATTTAAGATTGAACTCTTGCGCGGATATGTGTTTAGGCAGTCAAACCCTGCAGTTATTGGTGTGAGTGTAGAGGCAGGGACACTACGAACCAATGTGCAAGTCATGAATACAGAAGGAAAAGTGCTTTCTTCAATCAAAGGAATTCAACAGGAAAAGGAGAATGTTGAGAAGGCAGAATTAGGAAAACAAGTTGCTGTAGCGCTTCCTAATGTGATTATTGGAAGACAGATTAATGAAGGAGATGTGTTATACTCGTATATTCCAGAAGAGGAGTTTGTCAAACTTAAGAATTTCAAAGAATTCTTATCCTCTGATGAGAAAGATATCTTGCGTGAAATTGCAACTATTATGAGAAAGTTTAATCCTGTATGGGGTGTGTAAAAAGATCAGTGATCATTTTAGAAAAACTGAGGCACAGCCTTGGGATTCTTCACATTGTAGATTTCTCGAAGTTTCTCCTTTCCCCCTGGCTCTTTGAGCATTTGTTCCCAAAACTGCTCAGCTTTCTCAAACTGTGCATTGATGAATGCTGTGTGGTGCTTCTTCCAGTTAGGATTTTTCTTAACATACTCTGCCCATCGGTCGATTTGTTCCATACGCTGATTGTCCATGTTAGCCTCTATACCTTTGTATAAGAGATTTTATTGTATTTATATTTTCCTCATGTATATCCTGTGCAAAGATGTTTCGTAGATGTCTCGCATCTTCCATATCCTTCCCTGATTTGAGCAGTTTTTCTTTATAAGCTTGCGCAATTGTATTAGGTGTACTATTACAAACAAGTGGGTTGAAAGTCTCTAAACTTTAGTCATACTATTAATGCTGACAACTCATTTTTATTACTTTTACTTTTATCCTAATAAATCCCCTTCCAATTTTTTAGCGCACGTTCGTACCGTTCTGGATTACCAGTATCAAACCATTGCCCAGAAAACGGGTAGCCAACCAGTTGTGATACTGCAGCAATCTTTGGAAATACATCCTTTTCAAGCATGGAGAATCCATCAGGGATCATACTGAGAATGTGTGGCTCTATAATATAAAGTCCTGATGAGATAAAATTACTCGGCGCCTCTTCTTTAGGCGGCTTTTCAATAAAGCGAAGAATGCGAGAGCCACACAGATCAGCAACTCCATAGTGAGATGGGTCTTGAACTGTTGTGAGTGCAATGGTGATAGCAGCTTTCTGGGTGCGATGGGTAAAATACATATCAGCAAGGTTAACATCTTTAAGTTCATCTCCATTAGTAACAAAGAATGGTTCTTTTAGCATATCCTTAGCTTTCTTAATTGGCCCTGCTGTACCAAGTGCCTCTTCTTCCTCAATATAGGAAATGCGTGTTCCAAATCGTGATCCATCACCAAAATAATCTTTGATACGATCCTTGAGATAACCAACGCAAAGAATAATATCCTTGATTTCATATTTTTTAAAGAGTTCAATAAGGTGTTCAACAATTGGTTTTCCATGAACAGGAATAAGCGCCTTTGGGATTTCATAAGTAATAGGCCTGAATCTGGTGCCGATGCCTCCACACAAAATAACTGCCTTTTTTGGAAGCGAGGCTCCAAGTGCTTTTTTAATAAGAACTGAGATGGCGTGTGAGCGATTCTTAACACTACC
>CAZQZJ010000063.1:0-3441 GCA_964597775.1 uncultured Methanosarcinales archaeon | reverse complement strand
TGGGCTCTGCCCAGGTTGGGATTTTTTATTACGTGATCTTTCGTGCTAATGTCAAGAATCCTGAGTGAATGGTTTCTTTTGAGATAGGACGTACTTTTCTTCCAGTTACTTCCCAAGGTCTTTCAATGATTTCGACAACCTCAATAATGATGAATTCTTTCCTAGAAAAAATAGAGTTTACAAAATCTATAGTTTGTGGTATAGTTGGGGAGTATGAAACAAGAAATCCGCCAATCCTAAGTGCTAAAGATGCCATTTGGATTGCTTCCCATGGATTTGGTAGATCAAGTGTTACAATATCAACGTTATGCTCGTCAATGTGTTTAGTAGCATCTCCTATTTTAAATGTTATATTGGTGATGCCAAGCATAGTTGCATTCTGTTTTGCAATACTAAGGTGTTCTTCTTCAAGATCATATGTTATTACGTGCTTTGCATGTCGTGCAAGTGTTAGTGCAAGTGCTCCTGATCCGCATCCTGCGTCAACAGCAATTGATTCAGTTCCAATTCCTGTTTTGGCTATGATCCATCCAATGTCTTTAAGTGGAATGGTTTGTGGTAATCGTTTGATTCGTTGGTAATGGTCAATAAATGTTGGTGTAAGAAGTATAAATGCTGTGCCTGTTGATGATGTTACAATGCTTCCGTCAGGTTTGGTAAATTCTTCTTTCTTGATGATTCCATGTTTTGTAGAAAAGTCTTTGTTTTCGTTAGTTACAAAGATTGTTTCTTGAGTAGATATAACCACCTCTTTGTTAATGTGCTCTATAAATTGTTTTTTTTGTGGTTTGATAATTATTTTTGACATGATCTACTCCGTGTAATAATGATTTTGCATGATAAATTATTTATTTTTGGTATATGATCCGTTTAGGCCATGAGATGCTGATGCGGTGTCTTTCAAGTTCTCGTTTGATATATTTAATAAGTGCACTTCGAACTGCGTACATGTTATCAAAGTTATCAATGGCAATGTTAAGGCTGCAGTTGATGTTGGATTCGCCAAATTCTGTGAAGATAAATCCTGGTTCTATTTTTTTGATTGCATTGGGGTGTTCTTTGATAAATTCTTTGGCAGCTTTAATTACTGTTTGCTCAACACTTTCTAGGTTATTATCATAACTTATCATAAAAGGTATGCTGACACGAAGCATACGATCTCCTATTGTGTAGTTTGTGGTTATAGATTGTGCAAATCGTGAATTAGGGACATTGATGCTATTATTGGAGAGTGTTCTGATTCTTGTTGTTCTCCAGCTTATTTGTTCAACATATCCTTTGACGCTAGTACCTTCTAGTTCAATATAGTCTCCAGGTTCTATGTTTCTCTCAATAATGATATAAAATCCTGCAAAGAAGTTAGCAAGCGTATCCTGTAACGCAAGACCGACAGCAAGGCCTCCAACACCTAAGGTAGCAACAAGTGGTGTAATATCAATACCTATCTTATGAAGAACCATGGATCCTGCGATGATCCAGATAATAAGATGCACAGAGATTCTAATAATTTGTGAATAGGCTTTGACTCTGATTTTGTCTGGGGTAAGGTTTGAAAAGTACCATGTTGCAATTCCATGAAGGATTTTAATGGATGTGTATGCAGCCCAAATAATAAGTGCAATGATTCCTGCTTCATCTATTTGTGTTTGAAATAGTGAGAGTCGTGTTGCAGTTTTTGCTGAGATAAAAACAGATGCAAGAATAATACTATAAATAAATGGTTTAGTAAAGCTTGGGATAATGTAGTCATCTAATGTTGTTTTGGTGCGTGCGACAAGTTTGAGAATTTTTTTAATGATATATGTACGTACAAATAGTGCAATAAGAAGTACTCCTAGTAAGATAAGGACTACGTTGGTGATGTCAACAATGTCTGACGGGTTTATTGTCATAGATGTGAAATTTGTGGATTACTTATATAGCTTACCGTGCAAATCTTTATATATCGTCTAAAAATCTTTGTAGTATATGCGGAGGTAGCCAAGCGGCTAAGGCGATCGCCTGCAGTGGGCGAGAATCGCTCTGTTGAGCTCAAGATTGAGCAATGATTTGCAGAGAGCGATTATTCCGGGGTTCGAGTCCCTGCCTCCGCTTATTCATATTCTTTATTGTGAACCAATATGATTCAACAGGATTTATCTTTTTTTGACAGTCAGAAACTGGCTCCCCCCCAAAAAAAAGATTTTAAAACAAAAACTTTTTAAGTAAGACAATTATATGTTTATAGAAATTCACAAAGAAAAAAACAATGAAAATCTTAGTATTATACAGTTATGAGGAGAAATCCCAAAATGTTCCTGAGGGAAAGATTGGCACTGCTGATCTTGCTATAGTTGAAACTCTAAGATTATTAGGCCATGATGTTGAGTTTAGGAAGATTGATTTTGCAAATGTGCCGTATGCAGATGATTATGATGTAGTGTTTAATATGTGTGATTCGTTTGATTATTCCCTTGATGAACCAAGAGTGCCTAGGGGTCTTAGGACTCAAGGTGTTGCCTATACTGGTAATGATGCTGAGACAATCCTTCTTTGTAATGATAAAAGTATTTGTAAGGAGTTTTTGATTCGTAAGGGTGTAAGAACACCTCAGTTTCAAGTTTTTGAATCTGCAAAGGACCAGTTGAATTGTCAGCTTCGTTTTCCGTTGATTGTAAAACCTGTGCATGAGGATGCCTCAAATGGTATTGATGAGGATTCTGTGGTATTTGATGAAGAGAGGTTAAGGAAAAAGGTTATAGGTGTTATTGAATTATTTAATCAGCCTGCGCTTGTTGAGGAATATATTGATGGTAGAGAATTTTGTGTGCCGGTGATTGGTAATGAGAATCCTCAGGTTCTTCCAGTGTTAGAAATTGATTATTCAGAAGCTTATTTTGAGAATAAGCCAAAGCATTTGTCATTTAAGGCAAAGTGGAGTAAGCAATCGAATGCATTTAAGAATACATATTCGATTGTTGCAAAGGATGTGCCATCAGATCTAAGAAAGCGTATTGAAGAGACTGCAAAGAAGGCTTATCTTGCACTGCGTATGCATGGTTACGGAAGTGTGGATATGCGTGTTGATAATTTAGGTAATGTGTTTGTTCTTGAGGTTAATCCAAATTGTTATATTGCTCCTGAGGCTGATTCAGTTAAAGCTGCTAAGGCTGCTGGTCTTGAGTATCCTATTTTCTTGCAAAAGATCGCTCAGCTTGCGCTGGCACGCAAGCAGATTGAAGTGATTTTGCAGCACTAATTATCAGAGAAAAAAATTACCGGACCTGCGGGGATTTGAACCCCGGATCTACAGCTTAGAAGGCTGTCGCCTTATCCAGACTAGGCTACAGGTCCACTAATGTAGTATCCAATAACATTCTCTTAAATAGTTATGGTAAAGATCATGGATCATAGTGAGTTTGCACAAAAACACTTAAGTCGACGCAAAGCCGAAATTAAGTG
>CAZQZJ010000062.1:0-3874 GCA_964597775.1 uncultured Methanosarcinales archaeon | reverse complement strand
TAGCTATAAAAAACGCTTAATGTCATCCTCTGGCCAACTGAGCGTTTTTGTACCAGACTAGAAGCGAAGGCGAAGAAGGGGGTTTGAAAGGGGTGCTCCTATTTTTTCATAATTCATAATCTTCTTCCAATACCTTCATACCAAAACCCTGCATCCTTAACCTTTTGCGGATCATACCTACCCCTACCATCAAAAATCGCTAATTCATGCATCAATTCCTTAAGTAAACCATAATTAAGCGTTTCAAATTCATCATGCTCTGTAATTGTGACAAGAGCATCAGCTTTTGATACGCTTTTATACTGATCATCTAAAATATGCAAACGCGATATCCACTCAGCACGCTCTGCAGCAATCAACTTCTTAACATTTTCACGCGCCTTAGGTATTGGATCATAGGCATTAACAGTTGCCTTTTTGTACAAGAGATGACTAATAAGCACAAGAGAAGGGGCTTCACGAATATCATCTGTCTTTGGCTTAAATGAAAGCCCCCACACAGCAATAGTTTTTCCATAAAGATCTTTTATTCTATGATAATGCTCAAAATAAGCACATACCTTCTGAGGCAAAATCTGCTTTTGCAACTCATTCTGACGCCACACATCCATAATCATCCTTGAATCAAGACCATACTGATGCGCAGCATATGCAAGACTTTTTAGATCCTTTGGAAAACAAGAACCACCAAAACCAGGCCCTGCATACAAAAATTTCTTTCCAATACGCTCATCACACGTGTTAAGTTCTTTAATTCGTTGATAATCTGCATCAACAACATCACAGATATTAGCTGCAACATTTGCACCACAAATCCTGAGCGCAAGCCAATAATTAGCAATCAATTTTGAGAGCTCTGCAGTCTCCCATGTTTCCTTAAACAACGGATTCTGGTTATGAAGAAGTGTAGAAAAAAGATCCTCCATAACACACTGAGCATGCTTAATCTGCTCAACACTACCACCATACCCAGTAATAATACGATCTGGATGCTCAAAATCATTAATCGCAGATCCCTCACGCAAATGCTCTGGATTAGACACAATAGTAACAAGATTCTCCTTACCAACACTTCGTGTATGATTATACAACTTTCTAGCTGTACCAGGCGGAACTGTTGACTTAGAAACAAATATAACTGGCTTAGTAACACGACCAAGCAGATTATCAAAAGCCTTTTCAAAGATAGCAGTGTTTGCCTTCCAACTCTCTGGAGGAGCCTTAATATCATACATCTGAACAGGTGCTGGAATACAAAACTGCTTGACTGAATCTGAATCCTCAACTGAAGGTGTTGGCAAACACCCAAATATAACATCAGCATGCTCAACTAGAACATCAAGATTAGCAGTAAAAGACACTGTTTTTCGCTCAAGACAGTCTGAAAGATAGGAATCTACACCAGGCTCTGAAATAGGAGCATGCCCTTGCTCTAATAAAGCAATCTTCTCCTCATCAATATCATAACACACAACCTCATCACCACGCTTAGCAAACACAAGCCCTGCAACAAGCCCAACATACCCAGTACCCATAATACCAATCTTCATACACAGCAGGAATAAAGATATGCATTTAATAGTTTCTTTTCCTACTCTTCTACAGAATCGCAATACCAGTGACATTTAAATATGTTTAACTATTGTAGATAGAAATGAAGACGCAGAAAACAGAGAAAATCATCTCTACACAAGAACCCAAGAGTGTCAGAAGAAGCCATGGTTCTGAGCAAGCTACCTCACATCATCCTCTTGTCAGCGTCATTATTCCAACCTATAATCGCAAAGAATGGATAACTGAATGCCTTTTATCATTAACCAACCAATCATTTCCAAAAAACCAGTACGAAATCATAGTAGTTGATGACGGATCCACTGATGGAACTGAACAGGTTGTACGTAAATTTGCTGGAATACAATATATCAAACAACACAATCAAGGTCCTGGAAATGCACGAAACCATGGGGCAGAGCAAGCACAAGGAACCATACTTGCATTTACAGATGATGACTGCATACCAGACAAAAACTGGATAGAACAAGGAATCAATGCACTTGATATATCGGGTCTGGATGGCATCGAGGGAGAAACCTACACAGACAAATCAAAAACTACACCACTATCAGTTATCACCTACACCTACCACGGCGGAGGCTATATGACAGCAAACATGTTCTACAAAAAAAAAGCATTTGAAGCAGTTAATGGATTTGACACATCACAACGAATGCTGTTTCGCGAAGACACAGACCTTGCCTGGCGAATCCTAGACAAAGGATTTAAACTAGGATTTAGCGAACAACCACGGGTATATCACCGCGTTATTAATTACGGACTAATACCATTTCTTAAAAAACACCTTAGATTACGCGAGATCTGGTGGAATGCAAAACTATGCAGCCTACACCCACAACGATTTCGAGCATCAAACGAAATGCTCCTTGGCCTCATCAGCACCCACACCATGTACCACTACCTGTTCTTAACTGCAGCAGCACTAAGCATCATTACAGGAATGTACTTTCCACAATCAACATTCTTGCTATCACTTGTTATTTTAATCCAAAACTATATACTTACTGTATTTTTACACACCAGAATGAAATCAGGTATAGAACTTAGCCATGTACTAAGATTTAAAAAGGAATTTGCTTTACTCTGCACTGTGTGGTGGCTAGCTATCTTCTGGGACACCTTTTGGAAAATAGCTGGAAATATCAGATTTAGAACCTTTATGCTATAACAACCAACAAAATATGGACACGCAACCAATCGCAACAATGGAAACATCGGAAAAACAAAAAGCAGGACTTGTATCACGCATACGCATGCGAACAAAACTCTTAGGAAACATTGCAAAAAAAACCCTACTACCTGCAGGTAAACCAACAAACCTAATCCTTTATGTAACTGACGCATGCCGAGGACGATGCATACACTGCTTTGTCCCAATAAACAAAGGAATCAAATTAGGCATTGACAAGATCGAAGAAATCAGCAGATTCTACTCCAACCCAATGAGTGGGGTTGCATTTACAGGAGGGGACCCATTTTTAAGACCTGAACTACCACAAATAGCTGAACTATTCTGGAAGAATAATGGGGTTGAGGCGATTCACATCCCAAGCAATGGACTACACCCAGAACTGCATACCAAAATGGTTCGCGACATCCTAAACAAAGTAGGATCAGAAGTAACAGTAGCACTCTCACTAGACTGCCTAGGAGAACAATATGACATCTTCCGAGGTGTTCGGGGAAACTTTGAAAAAATGCAGGAAACCTATGACTTGATGGCACAGGTTGCAAAAGAAAACCCACGATGCAAAATCGTAGTCAACAGCGTCATCACCAACAAAACAGTTGATGGAATAAAAGAACTTATTACATTTGTAAGAAAACGCATGCCAAAGGTATGGATGCATGACTTTGACCTAGTTCGTGACGAACCACTAGACAAAACAGTACTCCTACCACCAATGGAAAAACTCCAAGAAATCAGACCAATACTCCATGAAAACTACAATCACTACCTCAACAGAATGGGAGCTGCACTTAAAAAATACCAGTATGACCTGAACCTACTTGTACTACAAAAACAACGTCAAATCCCAAAATGTAAAGCCCCAGACACCTACCTAGTTGTTGAACAAAACGGAGCAGTAGCCTTTTGCGAACTGCGCAACCCTGTAGGAAATATCAACATCACACCACTAGAAGAGATCTGGAAATCACAACTTGCTGAAAATATGCGAAATTCAGTAGCACGAGGAGAATGCCACTGCACCCATGGCTGCTTCCAGCCACTTAATATTCTCTACAACCCAATCCAATCAGCAATTCCACTAATCCAGTATGCAGTGAAATAAAGAAA
>CAZQZJ010000061.1:0-4132 GCA_964597775.1 uncultured Methanosarcinales archaeon | reverse complement strand
ATCATAGTGAGTTTGCACAAAAACACTTAAGTCGACGCAAAGCCGAAATTAAGTGCATTTAATAATAAAAACCTTAATATGCTATCATAGTCCTAATCCAAGCATGGTTTATACGATTATTTTGGGTCGTTCTGAAAAGGATCGAGAGCGATTTGGTACTCGTGGTTGTGTATATCTTGGTAAGCAGTATGTGAAGATGGGTCCAGTGACTAGTCTTGCAAATCCAATCTATCTTGATGTGACGAATTCTCATGTGGTGTTTGTGTGTGGTAAGCGTGGTGGGGGAAAATCGTATACATTAGGTGTGATTGCTGAGGGGCTTTCTGATCTTCCTCCTGAGATTGCTGAGAATGTAGCTATTTTGATTATGGATACAATGGGAATTTATTGGACTATGAAATATCCAAATAAGCAAGAAGAGGATTTAGTAGAACAAGCTGGTTTAAAGTCGCATGGTTTGGATGTGACAATTTTTACTCCTGCTGGTTATTTTGAGAAGTATAAAGCGCAGGGTATTCCAACTGATGTTCCTTTTACAATTAAGCCAAGTGAGCTTTCACCTGAGGATTGGTTTCTTACTTTTGATATCATCGCATCTGAGCCAGTTGGTGTTCTTATTGAGCGTATAATTTTAACGCTCAAAGATGAGGTTGGGGATTTTGATTTGGATGAGATTATTGGTGCGATTCAACAAGACACTAGGAGTGAGAAGAATGTGCGTGATGCTGCTGAGAATCGTTTTTTAGGTGCTAAAAGATGGGGTGTGTTTAGTAAAGAGGGAACCCCAATGTCAATGTTGGCTGCTGGTGGTCAGGTGACTGTGTTGGATTTGTCTGCGTATGCTACCATGCCTGGTGGTTGGAAGGTTAAGGCATTGGTTATGGGGATTGTTGCAAATAAGATGTTTATTGAGCGTATGAAAGCGCGTAAATTTGAGGAGTATGAGGAAGTGAGATCGAGATTGCATGCTCTGACTCAAAAAAAAGAAGAAAAGAAGCCTATGCCTCTGGTGTGGATTGTGGTTGATGAGGCTCATGAATTTTTACCAATTGAAGGTAAAACTGCTGCATCTGATCCTCTGATTGCTATTCTTCGTGAGGGTCGTCAGCCTGGAGTTTCGTTGGTGTTGGCTTCTCAGCAGCCTGGTAAGATTCATACTGATGTGATGACGCAGTCTGATATTTTGTTGGCGCATAGAATTACTGCCAAGCTTGATACTGATGCTTTGGGAAATTTGATGCAGAGTTATTTGAGAAGTGGTTTGGATAAGGAACTTAATAATCTTCCAAAGGAGGCTGGTGCTGCGATTGCTGTTGATGATACAAATGAGCGTTTGTATCCAATGCAGGTGCGTCCACGTTTTACCTGGCATGGTGGTTCTGCCCCAACTGCAATGGTTAAGGAAAAGGAACAGCTATGATCATGTCAAGAACCACCGCTATCATATCACCGGTGTTGAGCGAGCGCAAGCTAGCGATCACAGGTGGTTCTTGACAAAAGGAGGCCGCAGCCGACTTTGTCAAAATCCTCATATTTCGTTTGGCAGTATCATCTGTTCATCAAGTACTGAGTTGATTGCCAAATCTTTGAATTCATATTTGTAAGCAGATTTGTTTGGTTCTTCTACTAAAATTCGTAGTGGAAGTCCTGAATATTCATCAATCCATTGAGAATATTGGATTCCATTCTTAGTGTACATGATTTTTTTGGTTGTGCGATCAAAAAGTGATTCTGATCCGCTGATGTTGCCTGTTGTGATCTCTTTGAGCCATTGGTATGGAAGTTTGATCATAGCAGTTTCATACGAAAGATTAAATCGTTTGTTGTGGTCTTTGCATCTGGCGTCTTGGGATTGGCAGAGTCCAATAGCTGTTTTGGTTGTAGTATCAATATAGACATTGTCATAGTAGTCTCTGTGTTGAACAACATTGGTTGCATATTTGAAAATGCGGATTCTATTGCCTTTGATATAATATCGGTCTCTTGCAAGGTTGTCTGGTGGTGGTGAATAGTAGAATTCGTAGCTTTTTATTTTTTGATCAGCTAATGTGATAGTTCTGTTAAACAAAGCACTTAGCGGTTGTGAATCTGTAGATATAATTAGTTGTGGTTGTGGGGGTATTGATAAAGATGGTGTTAATGGTACTGCTTGCATGGTTTGCTGCGCTGATGATGTTTGAATTTTGCATGCAATACTAAATAAGAGAATAACTAAAATAAGAATAGTTGATAGTGTTATAGTATTCATGGTGTGTGGATAACATAGTCATCAGTTACTGTGTTAATAGCAAGGTATCGGAATTCTGTTTTGGTTTCTTTATCTTGCTTTTTTTGGAGAACTCGTGCAGGAAGTCCTGAGTATTCGTCAAGCCACATCCATGTGGCGATGCCATCTTTTTCATAGTAGACTTTAAAGGATGGTCTGTCAAATATTTTTTCTGAACCTTGGATTTCTCCGTAAGGGATTTGTTTGAGCCATTGGTATGGCGTGGTAATAAGCCATTGCGTGTATGGGAGGGTGTATTGTGTGCTTGAGTTAATGCAGCGTCCTGGTCTATTTCCTTCACAATATCCTATGGCTGTTTTGGTGACAGTATCAACATAGACTGTATCAAAGTATTCATCTGGTTTGTAGAAGTTATTTTGATATAATGATATGCGATAACGTTTGCCTTTGATGTAGTAGTGATCTCTGGCTAGGTTGTCTGGTGGTGGTGCAAGAACAAACTCGTAACTTTTGACTTTTTCATCTGCAAGATTGATGAGCTGTTGGAGTTTTTCTGCCATGTTTGGAACAAATATTTTTGGTGTTGGTGTTGGTGCAATTGGAATTTCAGTTTGTTGTAGTATTGGTTTTGGTGTAGGTGGTTGTGGAGGAGTTTCTTGTTTTGGTTCTGATGTAGTGGTTATTGGTTCTTGCAAAGGCTGTGTTGCTTCTGGTGCTGGTAGTGTTGATTCTAGTATAGGAGGTGGTGGTGTTTGAGGTGTTGACGTGTTTGATATTGCAGGTTCTGGTAAACTGATTTCTAAAGGTACAAGAAAAGGAGATTTTTCTGTTGATACTAATGTTAAGTTGTCAGGTGGTGTGATTGGTTCATCTGATTCTTCACATGCAGTCAGAAGAATGAGGAAAAGCAAGATTGTGATTAGGAAAAATTTCTGCATAAATAAGAAAAGTCTAGTTGTATATAAATAGTTAACGCCGGAGTTGCTCATCTGGGTTTGCTCGTCGCATAGCAATCATGGATGCAATAAACATAAGAGCAAAGAGGAATGCAAAGGTAAATCCCCATGTTTGTCCATCAAATTGTTTTGCTGGGTAAACAAGGTACATTGAGATAAGAAATCCAAGCATAGAGATAACAAGAAAGCTTGTTGGTAATGGAGCTACCTTGGAGAGTGCCATGCATTAAATCACTGTGCGTTTCTATTTAAACCTTGTTTTTCGCAAAGCGAAAATAACAAAAGTATATATTAGTGTTATCTGATCTTATTTGTATGAAATCAGAAGGTATCCAGTATTGTAATCTTAAAGAGTTATCTCCTGTAGAACTTGATGTGCTTAATAAGTTGTGTGCTGAGTATTATGATAAGGTAAAGAGATGTGTGCATAATCTGGTTTGTGTGCGCGTGCATGTGAAGTGTCATAATAAATTAGGTAAGCGCAAGAAGTATGATGTTCATCTTCAGGTTGTTGCTCCAATGAGATCCAGGTTTACGTCCTCAAAGGCGCATGATTGGGATCTTGTTCAAAGTGTGCACAAGGCGTTTGCTGATATACTTTCACAAATTGAGCATGAGCTAAAGGGATCAGCAAGACGTTCTCAGAAGCATCTAGAGGGTCATGCGTGGAATCTGCGTAGGCATTCCTATGGCCGAGTTCAGAGAAATAAGATTGTATAATATCAAAATTTGTTCGTGCATACCTTAGTTAGTCTCAACTGTTTTATTGGTGACACAGAGAGGAGGGTTTAAAAGGGAACCACGGTTCCCTTTTATTACAGCGAGGTAGGGCAGTCAGGAGTGCCCGGGGGGCTCATAACCCCCAGGTCGGTGGTTCAAATCCACCCCTCGCTATTTTGTTGCTTACTCATCTTATTCACATTAGCTAACACAATAAGGTGGATTTGAA
>CAZQZJ010000060.1:0-4261 GCA_964597775.1 uncultured Methanosarcinales archaeon | reverse complement strand
TTGAACCCAATTCTGAAATAAAGCAAGGCAGAAGAGGGTTTAAAAGAGGCGCTCCCATTTTTTTATCACAAACCATAAAAAAGGAACATGACAAAAATATAATATGCTTCGTCAATCCTTTATTTTTCTAGACAAAATAGGAGAAACCACAGAACAAAAACTATGGAATCACGGCATCAACACCTGGGATGACTTTCTTGCAACACAAACATTACCATCTATAAGAGGATCACGAAAAACACTCTACCAGATGCAGATCAAACGAGCAGAACATGCTTTAGAACATGCAGACTATACTTATTTTATTAAACACATGCCACAAGCACACTTGTTTCGCCTCTACCCACATCTGCGTGACCAAGCAGTATTCTTAGACATTGAAACCACAGGATACTATGGCGATATTACTGTCATAGGACTCTATGATGGAGAAAACGTCATGAGCATGGTAAGAGGATTTAACCTAGACAAAGAAATATTCTTACAGGCACTTAATCAATACAACATGATCATTACCTTTAATGGAAGCTCATTTGACTTGCCAATCATCTGCAAGTACTTTAACATTACACTACCCCAAGTCCACATTGATCTTCGACATGTCTGCTCACGAATTGGACTCACAGGAGGACTCAAAGCAATAGAAAAAAAGATCGGCATTCACAGACCAGATGAAATTACTGGCATTAACGGAGCTGACGCTGTAGCGCTCTGGCAGGCATGGAAACACACCAACAACCAAAAATATCTCGATCTCATAATTCAATACAATCAAGCAGACATTATCAATCTCAAACCCCTTGCTGAGCACTGCATCAAGAACCTCTGGTCAAAAATTCGGGGATGCTGAAAAAAATTGGGTTCAAAATTGGCGTTCCACTTTTTTCATTCAAACACTCGCAACTTTTTTCCCATGAATAATAATATAACGCCAAGCAAAACCTTGCCTGTGCTCAACCTTTACCAAAAAACCAGCTCTTCTAAACGTACGCATAATCGCATGATTATGCCGCAACCAATCCTGATTTGGAATCATATCAAAAAACTTATCATAATCAATAAACACAACAGGATCACCTCTAGCAACCTTTTGATTAAGTACTTTTAACACAACATACGGATCAGCAAAATAACCAAGCATACCAACAGAAACAATCGCATCAACCCTTGGAATCTTTGGATGAACCTGCTTTGTGTGATTAGGATCGTGGATCATCCTCACATTATAAAAACCATTTCTAATCATCCTTCTACGCGCAATTAATAAATCCTTCTCAGAAATATCTGTTGCATAAACACGACCAGCCTGTTTTGCCAAATCAAGTGTCAGAGTCCCAACTGAACAACCAAGTTCTAACACACGCTGATTTTTTATATCTCCTAAATACTCAAGAGCAATCAAACGCAACTTTCTTGGAAGAATCAGATTCTCAAACCACAATGCAAGATACGCAACTATATCAGAAGTCTTTCTCACAGCACGATTATTATAATACAACTCCATAAGAATAAACGCAGGCACTCCCAACGCGAGAATACTAGTCGCTACTCGAGCAGCATACAAACCAAAAGGTGTTGTATTCATCACAACCCATTCCAAATACCCAACCCCAATCAAAGCAGCAATAGCAACCATCACAGCCAAACCATGCTGCTGCGCAAACATCCTATCCTGAACTTTAAGCACAATATAACTCACCAAGATTATTCCTATCAAAAACGTCACTAAACTTGCAGCAATACCAAATAAGGTATACAATTGATGAGGTGCTGAAAGCATCACTAACCCAATACACACCAATGACTGGAACTCGATAGCTGGAGCCATAGTCTTATACTGCGGATGCAACACAGCAAGTCTGCGAAACAACAAACTCTCCTGAGCAAGATTAAACACAGTCTCTACACCAACAACAAACCAAATCAGCACTGCCACCAAACCAACTATAAAAATAAGAAGCAGAGGAATCACCCAAGAATGCGTCATACCATACGCAATATCCAAGATATATGAATCAGCCTTGAGCATCTCAAGCGGATGCGAGGCACCAAGCACAAATACACTCAAAAAAACTATCCCAGCAATATACACTGCCCCAAACACAGCAACACGACTTGCAGACTCAGGCTGCTCAATTCTTTGCGCAAGAAAACCAGCAAGAATTGATGATACAGAAACTATTAAACCATACCAAACTGCAATAAGAACTCCATCAAACTCATACTCAGCAGAAATCTTTGTAAAACTAAATGTACCAAATGAAGCTAACACAAGCAATCCAAGCCCACACAAACCAAGCAGATTTACCCAAAACACTATCTTGTTCATACCTGGAGACTTATAATATAGATAACACCCTGCAACAAGAATAAAGAAGACACTCCATACCTGTTGTAATACCAACTCATTTGACAAATACCTGCTTAGAGTTAACACCAGGATAACAACAGCAAGTGATGAAAACCACCACCACAACCACCCAGCCAAAAATCCAACCAACCTACCCAAAGCCTGCTTAGCCATAACATCAATACTTGGAAACCTGCGAATCTCTGCCTGAACCAATGCAATATACACACCAAAGGCAAGCGCAATCACCCATGCTATAACAGGCACTGCACCTGAAATCCGAAAGATAATACCAGGAAGACTTAGAAGCACCAGAGACAGACTTGCTAACACTGTCCACACCATAACATTACCTGAAGACCATGCCTGATTCATGCCTAAACCTATAACACAAGGGTTTTTAAACTATTTCGTTAGATTTAAAAACTACTGACGAATTCAGCGACCTATGAATACTGCTTTGTACTGTTCATCTTGTAAATCACGCGTCACTAATGAACCAGGAGCAATTTCTATGCAATGCCCAGGCTGCATGAAAGAAACCATCATCAGATGCAAAGCCTGCCGACATCTTGCTGTAAAATACGTGTGCCATGCATGCGGATTTGAAGGCCCAAACTAAACAACATGGCAAATTGCGTCATAACCATAAAAATCATGCCTGAATCACCAGAAGTAGACCTTAGCACACTTGAACATGCAGTTAGTGAAAAGGTCAAGACATTTGGCTGCGAAGTAGGCAAAACCGAGATACAACCAGTAGCCTTTGGCCTTAAGGCACTTATTATCATGTTTGTTATGGATGAAAAACGAGGCAGCACAGACGAACTTGAAGCACAACTTGCAACCATACCACACATTAATTCTGTACAATGCATCGACGTAAGACGAGCCATAGGATAGAATTCGATCAAAGATACCATGAAAAAAATACCAACACTCCTTGTGATAATTCTAGCATTGAGTATATTAGCACATGCAGAAGAAAACACCACGCTCACATCACCTAACACAACTACAAATGCAACTACAAACACAACTACAGAGGCTCCTTTTGAAACCACAGAACCAGAACCACAAAACACAACACAACCTTCACAACCACCTCCACAACCAATACCAAAACCACCAAAAGAACAAAAACTCACCATTGACTTTAGCATGAGCAAAATCTTTCCTACCACAACCAATATTGGACCAACCCAACTCAACATCCAAATCACCAACACTGGAGACGCCAGCATTGAAAACCTTGGCGCTATCATAACAGGAGAAGGAATAGCTGTAACTGACATCGTTCCAATAGAAAAACTTGAAGCAGGACAACAAGGATACATAATCGCATTCATCACTGCAAACCATGGAGGAAACATCCCACTTCTGATTCGCGTGCTTAACAAAGAATTCAGATCAACACTCAAAGTCACAGACATCACTGCCAGCTTTAACGAGGTAAAAAAAAGGCAAGACGCAGTAAAACTCAAACAAAAATCAGACCAACTTGACAAACAATTAGACAATCTCACTGCTCTGTACGAAAACTATGACCACGAATACATCGAGAAAAAAACCCAAGGATACACCTTTCCAGAACTAAGCTTTCAGGATGCAAAAGGATACTTACGCCAATCCCAAGCAAATCTTGCCAAGGCAGACATCCTTAATGGAGAAGCAAGCCTTATCCTTGTAGAATCAGAACTCCGCGAAATCAGAACACGACTAGATGCTGGACTTATCCAGAAAAAAACCTGGAAAGACACACTTCGAGAAAACGCACCATGGATAGCAGCCATCATGAGCACGATTGTCGCTGCATTTGCAATCCTTGACAACCTTAAAAAACATGGGAAAGCAATCACAACCATTCCAGGGAAAAAATACCTCAAACACAGACGATCTTCCACAAAAGAA
>CAZQZJ010000059.1:0-5235 GCA_964597775.1 uncultured Methanosarcinales archaeon | reverse complement strand
GATGGTCAATTTTGTGGCAATTTCTTTATTCTTGGCACAAAAACTTAAGTTGGCCAGAGACTGAGATTAAGCGTTTTTATAAGATACTCATCAGCAGATTCATCACTAACAACACCAAAGTCAGCCATGTTAACCTCAGCCAGATGATATTACCTAATCTGTCACCCCACATATGCACTGCAACTGCCTGTATCATCCTACCACCATCAATAGGACCAAGTGGTAAAAGATTAAACAAACCAATTCCGATACTAAGTATTAAGATCCACATCAACAAACCAAAGAACCACTGAACAAAAGATATAACTACAGGACCATACACAGATAGAACCTCTTGACGCGGAACAATATGGGGTTTTGACACAACACCAAGATATGACTTTGACGCATTGTTTGGATGAGCTGCTAAAACTAGCCTATATGTTGTCATGTTTGTATGAATATCCACTTTATCACCAGGGTGTTTATGACTCAAATAATGTGTCAGATTCAGTGGACTCTCTAACACCATATCATCTACTAACATAATGACCTCACCAAGATGCAATCCTACACGCTCTGCAGGATATGTTTGATTATGATCATGTGCAAACTCAGCAATTTCTAAACCATCAGAAACAAACCATGCTCCTGGCTGCAAAGCCGAAATCAAACCAAGAACGAGTAAAGCAAGCACAATATTTGCAAATGGACCAGCAGCAAAAATAGCAAGTTGCTCATGCAATCGAAGCTTTTTTAATTTTGTTTCATCAGGCTCAACAAATGCAGCAGGAAGCAGAGGCACTAATACACCAAACACAGCAAAACCACTTGACTTCACCTTTAATCCATACACATATGCCATCACACCATGCAAAAATTCATGAACAACCGCAATTACTACAATAGAGAGAACAAAATACAAAAATGGAACAAAAATCGTTCCTGGAATATTATTCATAAAGGGCTGAATAATACCAACTGATTCTGTTATCTCACCACGAAAAGCACCAAGTAATGACCACACTAATTGCGCAAACATTAATACCATACCTACAAAACCAATAATAACCATAACCCATCCAAGAATTCTCCACAACCATCTTAGTCTTGCGCAATACTTCATAAAATCAATACCAATCTTATCACGATACTGTACAATATAAAAAAGTGGAAAAAGGAACTTATGCACAACTACCTTTTCTTTATGACTTACCAACCACAATCCTAATATTGCAACCAGTACAACACCAAGCAGAATATCAAGACTCATTACACACAATCTCTGTACAAAGCTATATAAAACTTACTTTGCCATTACTTCTTTCTCTTTGGCTTAAGCACCTTAGCACCACATTTCCGACAAGAGATCTTACCACTAATAACTTTCATATTTGTTGAGCGAATCACTGACTTACATTTACGACACACAAATTTATTCCTAAAAATACGCGCCTCAGCTTCTGGAAATTTTGCCATAAGTTGTGTTACCTCGAGATTCCACCGAATCTCTTTGTTTAAAAATCTTCATACACTCTTTATATCCTTAATAACTTTCTTACCCAAAATCTGCCAATACAACACTACAGTGCCTTCAGTCACCCGGCCTTTTAATTCATCAGGAATCTCCATATCAAAAGTCTCAAATGTCTCTGTATCCATCACATTTGAAATAGAATCTGAAATTGATAGTACCTGTGCGTTCTTTTTTTCTACAATAGGCACCTCAACATTCTCCCCACCAGCCACAACAATAATCCGTTTCTTCTCATCAATTAAACCAATAGTGGTAATACGATGTTTAGCATGACCATGCTTACCAGACTTTGACGTCTGTAAATCAACAACCTTTGCAGGAACACCATCCACCATAATATAAGAACCCTTCTGCAACTCATTTGAACTCATTGGCCTAATATCTGACATAGGCAAAGGGTTTACTAAAGAGGTATTTAAGGGTTACCAATTGCCAAATCAAAACCAACGCAGCAAAGACCGAGGTCTTTTTGCTGCAACTGCACTGCTTAATTGCTTCTCAAGTTGTACAGCATTTGGAAAACGAGATTCCCATTTCCTAAACTCAGAAGTATGGGAACGCGTATGACCTGCATAACTATCAAACTTAAACTTTTTATGCAACATTTCATGATAAAGTACATACTCTAAAAGTTCCTGCGCAAGACCCTCATCTGGATGCAACAACCTACTCAAAGTAATCTGATCAGAACCAAACTCATAACTTCCCAAACGTCTTGTAGAATAACTACCCCATTTAAGATTAGGACGTTCTAACACATCACCCAAATACTCCTTATTTAATTTATCAAAAAGCATTTCCAAAATCTGATCTGATACCAATTTTGGAATTGCAACATGAATTTTTTTTAGAAACAAATGATACAAATCCATATTCAAGGTGTGGACTCTCTTCTTAAACAATCGCAAGAGCAATTCCTGGATTAGACCTATCTGAATCTCTTTGGAGATTCCACGCCACTTCTTACTCATTCCTACAATTATCGTATGTGTTCTTAATCTTATATTTGCATTGTATCCTGAAAACTTAGCAGAGTATTTTATCACAAAATCATACTGATTTGTTTGCTCAGGGAATATTTTTTCAAATGCCTCCTTAGCAATATGGTTGTATGATGGCACACAGATCACCCCCTAATTAGTTCATATCGTAACATAGCTGCAATCTTGCTTAGATCACGCAACTGAACACCTTCTCTTGTCTCTACTGAAATCACCTTAACCTGAGTCCCATACTTTGCAGCAAGATCTTCAAGACGCTCGATTGTATCATCATCTAATGCCTCAGAAAGAAGCACAGTATCTGCAGCACCCATACTAATCACCTCTGTAACTTCTTGCATACCATAAGCAGCCATGCTAGGTTTAGTTGCCAAAAGATGCAAAAATTTCTGTACCAAGGCCTTTTCCTCAGCAACCTCTTCAGCAGCCAAAACATCAGCTGATTTTTCCAACAATTCCTGAAGACCAAAATCTCCAGTATAACTAAGATCTTTGACTGCAATGATTTTCTTGCGCACATCACCAGTCAAATGATCTGCATTAAGAAAATCACTGGTTGTAACAGAAGGACCTCCAATGATGATACCTTTAATCTCACCAATAATAGGCAAAAACTGCTCTTTCATATGATCAGCTACTTTTTTAAAATGCTCATTATATGCTTCTTCACGCAAGCGAGAGAATCGCTGTGAAGACTGACCACCTGCTTTAAACTTTCCAGGAACCTGAGAATGTGTGCTTAGCAAAGGAACAATGGACTTACCTTTAAGCAAAGCAAGAGTCGCATCTCTTCGATCTAACACCACTAAACCATAGGTTTCTTTTTCAAGCATCAAATCTCGTAAAAAATCTAGAACAAAGATTTTATCACACCGATATAACCTCTGATTCAAAACAACCGGAGGTTCAAATGACCACACCCTAATATCAGATACACCCTCACGATCAGACACATTTCCGCTAAATGCAAGCAATCCATTCTTAGGCGTACTCTTAAATAATTTTAAATGTTGAATCATACGCTCCAAAGCACCTAAGACTGCATTCCTGGTCTGCGAAGACTTAATATTAGTCGCTGTTCCAGATTCCTGCTGTAAATGTTGAATAATCTTATTTAAGTCATATCCAGAAGGAACATAGACGGTAACTAATTCAGTGTGCCGACCACGATAACGATCTAATTCCTTAACAAACTTCTTAATATGAACACGATCAATTGCAGAAATTTTTTCCATGGTTTGCAATGGATGGCACTTGTTTTTAAATCCTCCTTCAGAAACCTTTTTAAGTAACCACCTGTTCACAAATCTGCCTAATAGACGGGGCTGTGGGGTAACTTGGCTATCCTTCCTGGTTTGGGACCAGGAGATCCCGGTTCAAAACAAGAAGAGACCAAACATCTTTAAACCCTGTGAAATTCCGGGCAGCCCCATCTTAACGGCCACAAAAAAAAACAATGGCATCAAAAGAACTCAATCTTACCAGCGTAAAACGATTCGGCACACGATACGGACCACGCCTTCGCAACAAAGTAGCTGAAATCGAACTAAGCAGCAGAGCATGGCACAAATGTCCATATTGTTCACGTGCCAGTGTTAAACGTGTTGCAACTGGCATCTTTAACTGCAGAAAATGTCAAGAAACATTCACTGGTAAAGCTTACATGCCAATAAAAAAAATAATCACCAGAATTGAAGCAATACCTACAGAAGAAAAAAAGGAGGAAGAAGAATAAATGGTCAGCTATAAATGCCTTACCTGTGAGAAAAAAGTACCACTTACCATGATGGGAAGAAAGGTACGATGCCCATACTGCGGTGGCAAAATCCTTTACAAACCACGCATTGCAGCAACAAAAGTCATTGCACGATGAGCTTCTCAACTGTTATAACCCTACCACAGAGCAACCAACTAACTACGCTGCTCTCAGAAGACATCCGCAGCCACAAACGATCACAAGCAACCATAACAACACAACATGACACCACTACAATAATTATCAAAGCAGAAGACTTCACAGCACTTAGGGCAACAACAAACGCAATCATGCAAACCATAGCAATCTATACCAGCATACAAAAAATAACATTATAACATGGACCAAAACATACAACAACTTCAACTTTACGAGCAAAACCTTCAGCAAATCCTTATGCAACGCCAACAGTTTTCTTCACAAGCAATTGAATTAGAATCAGCACTCAAAGAACTTGAAGAAGCAACCACTGCATACAAAATTATAGGAAACATTATGGTACTCTCTAAAAGAGAAGAACTTGTCAAGGAACTTACCCAAAAAAAAGAACTTGTTGAATTGCGACTCAAAAGTCTTGAAAAACAAGAAGAACAGATTCGAAACAAAGCAAGAGAACTTCAAGAACAGCTTATGAAACAAATGAAAGCAGGTAACAAAGATGAGTGAATCAATTGCACCAATTATAGAAGCTCTGCGAGAACTAGGATCTGATATCACACTCCCAAAATCACTCAAACAAAAAATAGATGACATCATCACTGCACTTACTACTGAAAACAATGACCCACTCTTAGTAAACCGAGCACTCTCAGAACTCTCAGAACTAAGTGAAAATGTAAATATGCAAGCACACATACGAACACAACTCTTTAATGTTATAGGCCTGCTTGAAACCATCTAAATATGCCAATAATGAAAAAAGGGGAGTGCCCCTTTTAAACCCCCTTCTGCCTTGCTTTATT
>CAZQZJ010000058.1:0-5289 GCA_964597775.1 uncultured Methanosarcinales archaeon | reverse complement strand
GTCCCACGCCAGCGCTCCTGCCATGCCTGTGGAGCTAAACAAGTACCTCGATTTTATAAAAAACGCTTAAGTCGACCCAAGGCTGACATTAAGCGTTTTTGTACCAAGAATAAAACAAGACATAATGTGGTTTAAAAGTGGCGCTCTTTTTTTTTTATTTTTATTATCCAATATCTAACCTAACACCATTTGGATAAATCCTACGCTTTCCAAAAGAAAATGCCCTATCCTCAGGCAAAACAGCATTCACAGGCAATGCACGATTCACCTGAGCATAACCTTTTTCAAAATAACCAGGATCAAAAACATAGGTAACAAATCGTGGCATTTGATCATGAGTAAAGGCTGATACTTTCACAGAATGCCGAAAATCTCGAAATTGCCGAAACACCTCAGGAACACGAGGATAAATCCTAGGATAGGAATACGAATAAAAAAAACCAGTATCATCATCAAGTTCGTTATCTTGCGGAATAAATCTACGCAAGAATCCTTCAGAAGATTGCTCAACAAGATATGGCTTTGCATACTGCACTCTTGTTTCAATACCAGTAAGAATCGCCACAAAATCACGCTGCTCATAATGAGAAGCCAACACACTTGTTGATAATAACACCACCATACTTATTATCAGAATTGTTTGCATCATCATACACCACCTAAAACAATAGAGAATCCAATCTTTCATATAAACATTGTTATGTCCTACAAACGTAGTAAAAAAAAACGCTTAATGTAGGCCTGAGGCTGATTTAAGAATTTTTAAACATACAAGATGGTATTATCAAAGAAAAATGAACCGATAGATAAGACGCATTCACTCAAATCTCACCCAACTTGCTACACCACCAAACCTATCATACCGCACTGGCCCAGACGATTTCATAGTGCTATCGACATATGATCCAGGCTCAAATGAATCATGCCTTATCTGATTCACAAAATCAGTACGATCTTTATACCCATAAGATTCATAGTATGCATCCCTACCAAGATCATCAAAAGGATTCTTATCAGCAACCTCAAAAAACTGCTCCCTTGTTGAACAACCATAATTCCTGCGCATCTCAAACTGATTATCATCAATGTCATCATACAGATTCTGTGCAGCCACACGCCTAAAATCAACAACACTTAACTTATCAAGATACTCATGCACACCACTTCTATCATAACCATCAAATGGATTTGAATCAGCATAGGCATAAAACTCATCTAAATCAATACAAGGAACAACACGTGCTGCAGTAACATAAAACCTGCGATCAAACCAGGAAAGTGACGACCTATCAATATACTGATCAAACACATTATGATTAGCAACTACAGGCAGAGAAAAGAATAATAATACCCACATTGCTAACACTACTACAATAGTCTTCATATAAAACATAAATAACCAGAGATTTAAAAAGCTCAATATACCAAAGAAACACCATGCTTGAAGACCTTGACAAGTATATAACAAACGCACGCAAAAAAGGATTTTCATTTGATCACATCGCACTCAGACTTGAAACAGCAGGATGGAACCCATATCTTGTAGAACACGCAATAAGCAAACAACGCAATACAGAAGATGGAAAATCTATCAACACATCAATCTGGTTTATTGTAGGAATCTTTAGCCTAGTTGTACTTATTGTCTTTGGTGCAACAACCTTAGGATACAACCCTAACAAAGACATCTACTGTCTTGAACCAGGACGATTTAGCATGATCAAACAAACAAACTTTGCAATATGTTGTAGCTACACCACAACACCATGCACTACTGGAGAAACGTATACTCTTACAAACAAAGCAGGTAATATCATCTTTGCATCAAACAATTACTGCACAGGACCACAAGGAGATGTGATTATACGCGGAGATGTCATGGCACGATGTTAGTTGTGTAGCATGCACAAAGAGAAGATCACTTCTTGCCAACAAAAACCTTTTCTAATGCCTCACGATCAAACCCAACAATAACCTTGCCATCAACCTCAATCTGAGGCACACCAACCTCACCACTTTTCTTTGTTATATATTGTCTAGCTTTTTCATCAACAGAAACATCAATCTCCTCATACTGAACCTTATGCTCAGCAAGCCACTTCTTTGCCAACTTACAATACGGACACGTAGGAGTTGTATACACTTTAACATTCTTTATCATAAAGCTATCAAAAAAATGCTATCATATAAACATTTTGTTTCAGCTTTGCCAGAATAATCTACGAAAAGAGGTGTTTGTCAGAAAATTCCTAATTCTACCAGAAAAGCAACTTCACACTTTTTTAAAGTCAAACTATATGAAAAGATGTCGTTCTGATAATTTCTTTTTATTTAGTTCATCGTCGAGTTTCATTAAGAAAGAACTATTTCTATACTCATTACGGATTCGTCAACCTCTTTTACACTCATTAAAATCACGCAAAGCCCAATAAGGAGGACTTGTTACAACACAGTCAATTAATTCTTTAGGTAGTTTCTTCAAACCTCCAAGGCAATTCTCATTATAGATTTTATTTAATCTCATTTTTTATGTTAAACATTTGCGAATTGTATCTTCCCATTCCATATATTTATAGCCAAGCGCGTTATCGTTGCTTAAACTTAAACTCTTAATTTCTCCAGTTTTTCCTTGCACTTGGATATCTAGTTTTTTCCCGGATAATTTTTCAAGGCTTTGTATTATTTGGTCTGTGCTTTTTATATGTGGTGTCCCAAAATGATTCTTAAACTGTGGCTTTTCACCTGTTTCTAACAATTTTAGGAATTGTTTAATTGCTCTGGCCGCATCCTCAACATGAATATATTGTCTCTTATAATCTAAATTAGTTCTTACTGAAAATACAGAATTGGTTTTTAATGCGTGGAGAATCCCTGGAATTAACCTTTCGCTGTGTGGATCATCTTTACCTATAAAATTCGGAAATCTTAACAAATAAATCGGAAGTTCGTAAGTTTTTGCATAACATTCTACTAGCATATCTTCACATGCTTTGCTGGTTTCGTATGGGCCTGTGGGGTTATAAGCTGAATCTAATTCGCAATTATCTTTCTGTCCGAAACTTTTGTCTGACGCTATATATATATATATCCTTTGATTTTCCTGTAACATCTTATTGCTTCAAGAGTATTTAATGTATCCATCACATGGACTTTAAACCCTAACTCTGGCAGCTCTTTGCATAGTGCATGATTCGGTACACCTGCTAAATGAATAAAGTAATCTGGATTTGTTGAATTGAAGTGATTAAGTAAGAGTTCCTTATTTCGCCTAATGTTTAAACTTACATTTTGAAATTTAAATTGATTGTCTGAATGCAGATAGCTTCCCAAAAATCCAGATAAGCCAGTTCCTAAAACATTTTTTTGTAGAAAGGAGGGTTTGTTTTCCATCTTTTTTCACCTTTTTTATGAGTGTGTAACGTTTTTTGTTGAAACTCGTTTTTGTCATGTGCTGTATTCCTATGTTCTATAAATATTTTGTGATTCTTTCTGGGGTGTTGCATAAACATAAATGAGCTCGTGCTATCGCATCTTTAATTGTGCATACTTTCTCATCAGTTCATATGCCCAAAACTTCCTTCCCGCTTCCGAACATGCAGTTTGTGGTGTTTTTGCTTGCGTATTCTCTCCAAAAATGCCTTTCACTGCAGAAATAATACCCTCTGTACCTAACCATCGTATCCCATATTGTTTGTCTTGAGCCCAGTCGTCCCACGACTGGAGCTGATACTCTGCAACTTCTCGCGCTATGCGCATACTTCCGTGTGCCTTTTCTGCAGCATTATCTCTTGGTGGAATGGCACGTTCTATGTTATTTCTCTCGAGAAAATTGAATAAATCAATCGTATCAAATGCGCCATCGCCCCAAAACTTGTCTATTGTGATTCCAAAGTTTCGCAGGGTAGTCATGTGTTGCTCAGCAATTTCTGGTTCAGAATCACCCTCCCCAATCAACACTTATTTCAAGAGCTAACAAGTCTTTAGTGAGTGGATTTGCAGTAATCACTACTCGAATCCAATATCTTTTTTCCCACCATATTTTATTCTGCGATACTCGCCAGCATGATGCATTTTCATACGAGTATCGTCGGTACTGGCACTGCAAAAACCGTGTTTCGGCAACTCAAAGCAGGGATCGATTTTGCTCACTCGACGATTAATTGTTGAGTAATCATCAAAATCAGGAAGTCCTGCAAGATTGACAAGCGCTCTAGTAATACCTTCTACTTGTCGCACGCCAACCCATTGATTCCAAACAGCTTGTTGTTTGATTAATGATTCTGGAAACTAATACGGTCGTCCACGTTTCCCTTTGTTCATCTCTTCAAGCTCTTCAGGCTATGATTGCACCCAGTCAACATCAAGCAGGAACATTCCACGAACAACCAGTTCCCAATTGACCCTCTTCCAATCCCTTTTGTCCTCGCGCTTCTTACCTCCAACGTTTACCTTTCGCATGTTTTGGTTTTGTAGCCATAAAACACCTCTTTACTGAATACATCTTCAGTAAAGTTTATATACTTGTTGATTCTTCCTCAAGCAATGACAAGAAAATCAATGATAATATACGATTTGAAGAACAAAAAGCCAAACGAAAAAGTGGACATAACAAGAAAACTGTTTGGGTTTAACGACAAGTCAAATAACGGCAACTACGCATACAAAAGAGAAGGACTTTTGAAAAACATTGAACACGAAAAATGGAACAAAGCAGTAATTCTGATTAATTCTGAAGACGAAATAAAAGTAGTGAAAATCTTGAGAAAATTCGGACTCAGAACTCTCATCACAAGACTTCCAGACTAATTATGCAACACCCCATTTTGTTTCGAAACATATATAAAGACAATTTTCAGATAAAACACTCAGCACTCAGATTAGAAGGGGTGACACTTTCCTGATCATGTAGTGCATTTTTTATTAAAAACGCTTAATGTCGGCCTTGAGCCGAATTAAGCATTTTTGTACCAAGAATAAAGAAATTGCCTGAAAACTGACCATCCCACCCTTTGCTTTGCTCACTCCGCAGCAACCTGCGTGGTATTGGTCAGTTTTCTAGATTCGCGACCGGCAATTTCTATAGGAAATAACCTTAATTTTAGTATATTCCAAAAACGAAAGTAAGGTTATTTCCTAATAATCAAATCACTTTAACCTTGGAAAAATATCTATAATTAAAGTGATTTGATATAATTTCAGAATTGGGTTGTGCAACCGTAGCAGAGCTGCTGGGTTTGAACCCAATTCTGAAATAAAGCAAGGCAGAAGAGGGTTTAAAAGAGGCGCTCC
>CAZQZJ010000057.1:0-5305 GCA_964597775.1 uncultured Methanosarcinales archaeon | reverse complement strand
ATCGCATCCTTCTTGATTACCACAATCTGTTTCAATTTGGAAATGACTCTCTCTGGGATTTTTTTCTGCGCACTTAACTTCTTTACATTTAGTAATATCTGATTCAGGAAGTTCTTCTGCATTCACTCCTACAACTAATATCAGAACAAGAATCAAAAACACCAACACAAATCGAAACCTCAGCACAACTAGAGCCATGCTTCAACAACCAGAAGAGGTTTATATAAATGTTACGAAGGAAAAATATGAGATCAAACAGATGATCCTCTTTGGATCACAAGCAAGAGGAGATACACGAATAGATAGTGATGTAGACCTTATTCTTGTAAGTCCAATATTTTCAAACAAAAACAACCAATATGAATCAAGATTATATCAAGAATGGCATATTAGGTACAAATTAGGCATACCGGTAGATTTTCTTTGCTACTCACCAAAAGAATTTGACAAACTAAAAAACCGAATCAGCATCGTTTCCCAAGCAATCAAAGAAGGAATTGAGATTTGAATAAAAAATCCCAACCTGAACAGAACCCAGAGTATTTTTTAATCTCAAATAGGTAAATATATCCGATGCAGAGCATCGTGGTATGAACCCATTTGAAAAATCAAACTCCTCAATCTTGAGCAAAAACCCTTTTTGCTCACATGATTCCAACACCCCATTGCTTGTTTCAGAACGCTTAATATTGTTCCACCTTTATGAATTCCAACTTACCCTTAATAATTACTCCCAAGAATATTACGAAGAACCCCAAGACCATATCTCTTAATACCTACTGCATTATTTGCAGTAAATAACTGAATTTCATTACCTATAGGAAATAACCTTAATTTTAGGATATTCCAAAAACGAAAGTAAGGTTATTTCCTAATAATCAAATCACTTTAACCTTGAAAAAATATCCCATAATTAAAGTGAATTGATATAATTTATTTTTGTATCCAGCAATATCTAACCCTTCATCACCACCTACTGGGAAAACTATTTAAATCCACTATACATATCATTTCCAATGCGCATAGAATCAAAGGAATGGCTCTTTCAAGCAAAACAGGATTATAATACTGCAGAATATCTTATCCAAGGAAACAAACTACAAGCCTGTGCTTTCTATTCACAACAAAGAGCAGAAAAGGCTCTCAAAGCAGTACAAATTGAATTATTAAAACGGTTTGACAGAACCCATGACCTTGTATTATTATCCTCATCTGTTAATGCACCACAACACATTATTGAAGCATGTTCACAACTTTCACCACAATATGTAGCAACCCGCTATCCTGACACAAAAAAAGTTCATACCTTACCAGATGTGAACAAATTATTACAACACAGCAGAGAGGTTCTTGAATGGGCATCAAAAACACTCAACTCGAAAAAAAACTAAAAAAATTCAAAATAGCAATTCAGAAAAAATATGAGATCAAACAGATGATCCTCTTTGGATCACAAGCCAGAGGAGATACACGAACAGATAGTGATGTAGACCTTATTCTTGTAAGCCCAATATTTTCAAACAAAAACAACCAAGATGAATCAAGATTATATCAAGAATGGCATATTAGGCACAAATTAAGAATACCGGTAGATTTTCTTTGCTACTCACAAAAGGAATTTGACAAACTAAAAAACCGAATCAGCATCGTTTCCCAAGCAATCAAAGAAGGAATTGAGATTTGAATAAAAAATCCCAACCTGAACAGAACCCCTGAGGAGTTTCTGCTCTTAACTAACAAAATTGCCCATTAAAGTTGTCACCTGTAAACTAAAAATCTCACTTGATATTCAAAATTTACGCTAAAAAAACTAAGAATTTGGAACACCTTTACCATAATCACTAACCTACTTCACCCTCACCTTAACAGCAAATTGAAAAAAATAAGGCTCAAAATAAACCTTACTCTGAGGATCAATAATCCTGTAAACAATTGTATTATCACGCTCAGCATGCGCAGTAATATTCAAACACGGATCGCCCCTTGGATCAGTAAGCACCTCACACATATTAGTAACATCAGTCAAAAAGTCCCAATACACAATATCCTCATGCTCCTGCGCCTTCTTCACAATATTATGAGACACATCAAGCATTGTAGAAAGACGAGAAGGAATCTTAACAGCAAAGATATCAAACACAGTCCTCTTATTTCCTTGAATAACAGTAACAGGATATGAAACTTTAGCACTCACATCCTTTGCATTAAGACCAACCTGCGCTGACACAACACCATCCTCAACAACCAAACCCTTCACATTCCTAAACCCAGCAGTACACTCCCTAAGATGATTATTCATATATCTTGCCAAAATCTTCTCCTCAAGATCTGCTTTTGAGGGAGAAAGATCACGACCAGGACTCAAATCATTATTCGTCACAAAATAATAAGGAATCTGATACTTTGGATCATATGGAAAAAACTCCACAAAATAACCAGTCTTACCACCAACCAAACCAAATAAGATCAGCGCATCATTTAAGGTCTGCTGCACACAAGACGTCACAAAAGCACTCACTGCAGCAACATCACCAAGCGCCTGCTGCGAAGGCAACTCCTTTTTAATAGGCTCAATCGTCCTTACCTTTATTAACCACAAACCATAGGATATCAACAACAAAACAATCACAGCAGCAAGCATAAAAAAAACCATCTGAGCCTTTTTTTGCATATTTTCTGACGGAGAATCTTCTTATATAAATGTTCCGTTATAGTTATATATAACTAAAACATATGTGGAATTATACAAACAGAAATAGAATGCACTGCAAGAAAATGAGGAAGTTCAATTGGAATCATCATCCCTAAAGAAATTGTTTCTACAGAAGATATCAAACCAGACGACAACATTAAAATCTTCATACAAAAACAACCAACTGCAGAAACAATATGGAACCTTGGCCCTTTACATATACCAACTCCAACACAACAAATTAAAAATGAACTACGAAAAGGATAGTAAACTACTTTTTTGATATGCCAGAAATATAGTGGCTTAACAAGTATCTATTAGGCATACACCAACCTTCTATGCACACCAAGCAAGGTTGAGGCAGGAACACCAAAAGACGACTCAACAATCCTACGCCTACCACGCTCATTCTTAATCACCACCAAACCATCACCAACAAAATAATCATACTCACCATGACCATCCATTAGATATTTTAGAATCGACACCACAGCAAGATTCTCTTTATCAACCATTGTAGAAAGACCACGAATCACACCATCTTCAATTGCAGTTGAGAGATAACTATGCTTACCCCACAAATCAATCCGTGAGTCTTTTCTTGGTACAATACGCACAACATCCTTACTTAATTTACCATATGTATTCTCATCAAGACTAGCAAACAGATTTTCACCATTAAAAAAACTCAACCGCGTCGAAATCTCACGATCAACCTTTTTAGGCCTCTTTCTATACAAAGGATAGGATTCACCATGCATAAGCAACTCACCAGTCACAAAATGATAAATCGGAGCCTCATCAGCAACAGAATCATACGGAACCCGAGTCACTGTCAAAGACTCATGATCAAAAAGTACCACCTCATCAGACATATCAACTGTAAGCCTTCGACCATTCAAAGCAACAACAGTAGCTCCACTACCTGACACATAAGCTCCACCTTGCTTAGAAATACCAGAATCTACTACACCTAAACTATTTACAGGAATCTCTGAACCAACACCAACCAAACCAGAACTACCATCAATCACAGCACTTGAACCAGGAGGAAGGGTAAGACGAGCAAGCATACTAGCAGTATCATCAGACTTTTTAACTGCAACTCCTGCATCCAAATTCTTAGAATTTGTTGATGGATTTGTAAGCTCTTGCGAAGGATCAGCAACCAAGACATGATCTGATGTACAGCCAGGAGTACCAGCAGTACTTACTTTTAATATCCCGCCAGAAACTTGCTGACACTCCAAATTACCATTACCAAGAAGCTGATTCTTACAAAACGCACCACAACCAGCAGCAGAAGTCACAACAATATTTCCTGAAGGCTTATCCACATCAGGAGATTTAGTAGACGCAAGCTCAATTCTACCAGGATCAGTAGCCTTAGCACCACTCTCCTTATTAGCAAACAACTCCTGCAACTGCTTCAAGAACTGCAAAGCCTGACTAGCACCCTGCACACCCTGCATCAAATCCATACCACCAGCACTAGCACGAGGATCAGGACTGCCGCCAGAGGCTCTTTGTGCTGGAAAGGTCGAATGTTCAAAACTTCTTAATGCGCTCTGAGCATCTTGATTGAAACTGGCAATTTCCAGATCATTGTACTTACCAAGAATAGCACCTTTCCTATAATTAACTGACTGACTCTCTGAAAGCCTTAATTTAAGAGTATCTGGAATAAAACTATTGCCAAAACTTTTACCACCAATGAGCATCTGATCATCAGTAAAACCAGTATAACCTACTATCGCCATATCTTTTAATACATTAGGATCTATAATGTTATTACGCTCTGTTTCAGTCATAGATATAGCTTGCACCCCAGTCCAGCATTCCCCAACAAAACCCATCACCCCTCCAATCACATTTACAATCGATGTTATCACACCAGATCCTTCCTTTATTGTAGTCTCTGCTTTCGCAGGAATACTACCAGGTTCAGTCATTTGTGTAAAAACTTTTAAGATTTTATCAAAATCTTCTACTTGCATTTCTTTCAAATTTTTAATCGCCTCCTTAGTAAACCCAGTTTGTGCCCGACAATCATCCAACTCCTCTTTTGGAACCAATAAACAAACTTGAGAATCTACCCTCTTATTCCTTATTTGATCACGCAACCTGTTCTGGAACGAATCATTTTTTACCTGCCCTTCCTTGTTTGCTTCACCAACAACACGCTCATAACAATTTGTCTGACAAGTACCAAATAAGTCAACATCGGCATTACCAACACAATATTCAGACTCTCCTTTACAAATACATGTGGATTGAGAAGAACCAAAAATCTTAGTACAGCTTGGTTTACATTTATCACACTTACCAGACTCAAACACCGCATGAAACTTCTTACACCCTTCTTGAGCACCACAAGCATACTTATGATCCCCTACAAAAGCTGATGTAACCAAAGCACCAGCATTATTTGCTTTTTCAATATCCTCATCACACTTGGTATGATCAGAATCCTTCAATCCCTCCCCATTTTCTACAGCAGATAGCTTAGGAGCCTCTTTAACAACACCAGAAACAACTGATACAACAACTAATATTACAACAAAAGAGGGGACCAAAGCATACATAGACCTCATTTTAATCTCACCTGAAGAG
>CAZQZJ010000056.1:0-5491 GCA_964597775.1 uncultured Methanosarcinales archaeon | reverse complement strand
AGGTTAAAGTGATTTGATTATTAGGAAATAACCTTACTTTCGTTTTTGGAATATCTTAAAATTAAGGTTGTTTCCTATAGAAATTGCCGGTCGCAAAGCGAGAAAACTGACCAATAAATCGCAGCTTGCTACAGAGTGAGCGAAGGGTGGTATGGTCAGTTTTCAGGCAATTTCTTTATTTGTTCCACAGTTGAATAGTTTCACCAGATGCAGGATGAAGCGATATTTTTTTAGCATTTATGTGCGTGTCTCCATCAAGATCAAGTGATAGTGGGGTTCCGGCATAGTAACCAACATAAAATCTGTAAAATTTGCCGTTGATCTGAAGATCTCCGCTGCCTATAGTTTGCGTATCTGCATATTCATCAAATAAAAGTTTTGGATTGAGTGTGTGTGCTTTTTCCCAGGTAAGCTTTGTAAGTTCTACTGCTTGTTTTGAGATACCGCTGCGGGAAAGTTCCCCATATTGGCGATTCACAACAGTGTGAATATCTTGAATAATAGAATCATAGTAGGTATCGATACGTTTATCACCGTCATAAAATGTAACACGTTTCTTGGATGTCTCTGTGTTTGCGTATTTGATAAGCTTGCTGGTTCCATTGTCTATAAGTGCATAATCTCCTGGGTAAAGTGTGTAATTAATGCGTGTGGAACCTTCTTGATATTTGATTTTGTTAAGTGGTGCTAGGTAGGTTTCTCCTTTGGTATTGATAAAGCTAAGGATGCCATCTTCGATGTTATAATTTTCAAGATCTGGCTTGCCAGCCATAAGTGTTTTCTCTTCAACTCTAATTGATTGCGGGTTTGAGCTGTGTTCAGTAACAAGAATTATCTTGGCAGGTTCAGGAATGTGTTTTTGTTTTGCAGAGGGAATCCGTCTATCATCAATAGAGTAAGGTACGCTGCTGCATGCAGTAATAAGGCTAAGAATAATAAAAGTAAGGAAGAGCAGTGATAATCTCATAGGTTGATTATCTGTCATTATTTATATAAACCTTGCGACGTAGAAATATCATAAAAAACGCTTAATATCGACTTCTGGCCGAATTAAGTTTTTTTACGAGAAACAAGGCGAAAAGGGGGTTCAAAAGGGGCGCTCCCCTTTTTTCATTAAAACATTTTCCCGAATCATTTATATATCTTAACCAAAATCCTGGCTGTGGTGGTGTTTATGAAGATCAGTGTTCAAAAGGCAAAGGTAACTGAGTTTTCTTGTGCTGTCCTAATTTTGGGGTTGTTTGAGGATCAGGATCTTGATGAATATGCAAGTTTAGTTGATGAAAAGTTGGATAAAGGTATTTCTTATTCTATTCATGCTAAGGAATTTGTTCCTGAGTTTGGGAAATCATGGATGGTACACACATTTGGCAAAGTTGGTGCAAAGAATGTGTTGTTGGTTGGTTTAGGAAAACGTTCTGAGTTTGATATGGAAAAATTAAGGCGAGCTGCTGGTTTTTCTTCAAAAATTGCTAGGGAAGTTGGTTCGGTTGTTGCAACAGCAATGGCATTAGTGGATGTTCCAGGAATTATGATATCTGAACGTGCCAGTGCAGTGGCTCAGGGTGTGCTGTTAGGTTTATATCGTTTTGATCAATATAAAACAGTTGGTAAAGATAAGCAAAAGCATGTGTCTTCTCTAACAATTCTTGCAGATTCTGTGGTAAATGCACAAAAAGCACAGGAGTCCTTGCAGCATGAGCTTGTGGTGTGTGATATGACTAATTTTGCGCGTGATTTGGTGAACCAGCCTCCTTCAATGATGACACCAATCCAAATGGCTGTAATGGCTAAGAAGATTGTTGGTGATAAGAAAATAAAGTTAAAGGTTTTTGATCGAGATGAGATTGTGAAAATGGGTTTTGGTGGCTTATTTGCTGTGAGCAAGGGTTCTACTCAGGAACCGAGATTTATTGTATTGGAATATAGGAATCCAAAGGCAAAGAAAACAGTTGCCTTGGTTGGTAAAGGAGTTACATTTGATTCTGGTGGTTTGGATATTAAGCCAGCTTCTGGAATGGAGGATATGAAAGTAGATATGGCTGGTGCTGCTGCAGTTATGGCAGTTAGTGGCGCTGTAGCTGCGCTTAGGATTCCAATTAATCTGATTGTCTTGATGCCTTGCACTGAGAATATGCCTGGTGGTTCTGCATACAAGCCAGGGGATATAATAAAAACATATTCTAAAAAAACAATTGAGATTCTTAATACAGATGCAGAGGGTCGTGTAGTGCTTAGTGATGCTCTTGCTTATGCTGAAAAGCAATACAAGCCTGATGCAATTATTGATCTTGCAACACTTACAGGTGCATGCATTGTTGCTCTTGGAACTATTTGTGCTGGGCTTGTGTCCTCTGATGATCATTTAGCAGATAGGATCAAGGTGGCTGCTATGCACTCAGGTGAGCGTGTCTGGCAGTTGCCGCTCTATGACGAATTTAAAGATGCTGTAAAATCTCAGGTTGCTGATGTAAAAAATATTGGTTTGCCAAAAGGAGAGGCTGGTGCGTGTACTGCTGCTGCATTTCTCTCCTCATTTGTAGAGAAGACACCTTGGGCACATCTGGATATTGCTGGTCCTGCTTATATTACTGATGAAAGAGACTATATTCCTAAAGGAGGCACTGGATTTGGGGTTCGTCTGCTTATTGCGCTTTTAGAGGATTGGGCAAGGGAGTAGGATAAGTATCCAAAGCCTTTAAAACAACTGGTTATACAGTCGATATAATGAGACAGTTTAGATTTCTTAAAACAGCTACAGCAGATATTGCTTTTGATGCATATGGCAAGACTAAAGAAGAGCTATGTGAACATGCAGCTCTTGCTCTTGAATCAGTGATGGTTGATTTGTCAACAATTAGGTCAAAAAAGATGATGTGTGTAAAAGTGTGTGGCAATGATTTAGGCATGCTTGTTTTTAATCTTTTAGATGAATTGGTTTATCTTAAGGATGTTAAGCAGATATTGTTTTGCAAATGCAAGATTAGTATACAACAAGGTACGAAAAAGTTGAAGCTCACTGCAAAATTATGGGGGGAAAAGATTAATCCCAAAACTCAACAATTAGGTAATGATATTAAAGCAGTGACCTATCACCTCTTTGAGGTTAAAAAAAGTAAGATAGGATATAAAGTACGAGTATTGGTGGATGTATAATGGCATGGAAACAAATAAGTGATATGATCTGGGAGTTGCCAACAACCTTTAAACAAGGTATGTTAGTTCCAGCAAGGGTTTATGCGTCAAAAAATCTTCTTGCAGGCTTTGATGAGAAGGTGATTGATCAGTTAACAAATGTAGCATGTTTACCAGGAATTCAGAAATATGCCCTGTGTATGCCTGATGGCCATATGGGGTATGGTTTTCCAATTGGTGGTGTGGCTGCAATGGATCCTCAAGAAGGTGGGGTGATTAGTCCTGGGGGAATCGGGTTTGATATAAACTGTGGTATGAGACTTGTCAAAACCAATTTAACACGTGCTGATGTCGAACCAAAGATCAAAGATATTGTCAACACGTTATTTAAGACAGTACCTGCCGGCGTTGGTGCAGCTGGATTTGTAAAACTTTCAAAATCTGATCTAAAAGAGGTGATGGTAAGTGGTGTAAATTGGTGTATAAAAAATGGGTATGGTTGGAGATCAGACACAAAACATATTGAGGAAGGTGGTTGCATTCAAGGTGGTGATCCGCAAAAGGTTTCGCAGCGTGCTGTGGAGAGGGGTATTGGTCAGCTGGGCACACTAGGTTCTGGGAATCATTATCTTGAGATTCAGTATATACCATCAGGAGGTATCTTTGATACCAATATAGCAGAGGCATGGGGTCTTACAGAAGGACAGGTAGTAATCATGGTTCACTGTGGTAGTCGGGGATTTGGGCATCAGATTGGAACTGATTATCTACGCATCTTTGAACCTGCAATGCATAAATATGGCATTCAAACAAAGGATCGCGAGCTTGCATGCGCCCCATTTGAATCACAAGAAGGCCAAGACTATTACAAAGCACACATCTGTGCAGCTAATCTTGCATTTTCTAACAGACAGGTAATTATGTATAGGATTAGGGAGGCTTTTGAAAAAATTTTTGATAGATCTGCTGAATCATTAGGTATGGAAGTACTGTATGATGTTGCGCACAATATTGCCAAGATTGAGAAACATATGGTGGATGGTGTGTCCAAAACTTTGGTAATGCATCGTAAGGGTTCTACTCGTTCATTTGGTGCTTCAAGAAGTGATGTTGGTTCTGAATTCAAAAAAACAGGTCAACCAGTGATTGTAGGAGGTAGTATGGAAACAGGTTCGTATCTTTGTGCAGGTCTAGATGGATCAGAGGAAACCTTTGGGTCAACAATGCATGGTTCTGGCAGAACAATGTCTAGACATCAGGCAAAACAGGAAGTACGCGGAGATGAACTCCAAAAAAAGATGGAATCAGCAGGGATTTATGTAAGGGCAGTGTCTATGTCTGGACTTGCTGAAGAGGCTGGATTTGCATATAAGGATATTTCTGAGGTTGTGGAAACCATGCACAATGCTGGTATATCAAGAAAGGTAGTGGTATTAAAACCATTAGGAAATGTCAAAGGATGAAATTAAGGAAAAACTTTTTAAGTCACTTATCAATTTCTTTCTCTGATGAAACAATACCCTAATAATGATTATTTTAAATTTAGCAAATATCTTCACATTGACGAAATTATTAGTCTCGGAATCCACTTGAGGGAAGGGTTTCTAGAAGGTGCATATGGCAACCTTACAGACAAGTTTGGAAACTTACAGGAGATTCATTGTTCTTTTACTGGTGGAAGACCATTTATTTATAATGTTCGCACTAAACATATGGTCTTTATTGGAGGGCGTGGCATCCCAGCTATGTATAATACTCTAAACCAAGAATTCAAACAACGCCAAGCACTGCCTAAACACAAGACTCTTGACGCTCTTTTAGACAGTCCAGATTATCATGTCTCACCTGACCTAAATCTTAGAGAACATAACCTTGCATATAATCTTATAGAAGATACAGAAGCTGACGACCTTAATGATCTTGTCAATCTCATCACAGCAAATGGTTTGGAAGGAACCTATGTAGAAGATGATCCTACTGGATCAACCTATCTTTTTTCTGTTACAGAATCCAAGAACCAATACCATATCAGACATCTCCAAGACTCATCTCGACTACCTCTTGTAATATCAAATCCTAGATATCTCTTACCTATTCTTGGAAAGAACATTATTGAGAAATGCCACGGCTTTAGTTATGAAAGATGGAAATACCTAGAGCACCAGATGGCAAAAGATGATTAATAATTAACATATCATTGTTCACATTCCACTGCTGATAAGGAGTACAAGGGATACAATTGCCACAACTGCAACAAGTGCTGAAAGCACAAGTCCATAGGTTGATGATTCCAAAACTTCTTTTTTTGCCATAAGATCACCTCATAAGCACATTCCTGGTTTTGTATATATAAACA
>CAZQZJ010000055.1:0-5533 GCA_964597775.1 uncultured Methanosarcinales archaeon | reverse complement strand
TCAAATCACTTTAACCTTGGAAAAATATCCTATAATTAAAGTGATTTGATATAAATACAATATTTTAAAAACAAAGACTTGTTTCTTTTTTTATATGATAAGCATTATTGTTCCAGCATACAATGAAGAACTTGGAATTGAACACTTTATCCTTGAAATGAAAAAACGGATTAAACTTAAAGAAGATTATGAACTTGTCATCATCAACGACGGCAGCACAGACAAAACAGCAGAGATTGTATCCAGACTCATGAAAGGATACCCATCACTACGACTTGTTACCTATGAAAAAAATAAAGGGCTTGGAGGAGCTATTCGAACTGGAATCCAGGAGGCTAAGGGACGTGCCATCATTGAAATGGACTCAGACCTAACCCAACCACCAGAAGTAATACCATCCATGCTTAAAGCACTTGACGGCGCTGATGTAGTCTACGCTTCACGATATGTACGAGGTGGAGGCATGAAAAATGTACCAAGATGGAGAGTATGGCTCTCAATTGCTGCCAACAACCTCTTCCGACTTATTTACTGGCTTCCAATAAAAGATGCAACCTCAGGATTTCGAGCATACAAATCCAGCACAATCAAAAAAATTAATATTGAACGAACCGGATTTGCTGTACAACTTGAAATCTCAGTCAAACTAGCAAAAATAGGAGCACGATTCAGAGAAGTACCATTTGTGCTTATCAATCGACAAATTGGAGAAAGCAAATTCTCATTTAAAAAAATGATTGCACGATACGTAAGAAACATCATAGAACTCTTTTTTTATCGATGGTTCTAATTTTTGCGCAAGCAAAAATTAGGATATGGCATTAAACGTGCACACAAACAATAAGGTCAAATACATACCATTGCATTTAAAAACAAATCAGTTTTTCTTCCTTGCATGAAAATCTGCATTTGCCTAGGCACGAGACCAGAGATCATCAAGATGAGCTCACTTATTCGTCTCTGTGCTAAACATAAAGAGGATTACTTTATCATACATACAGGACAACATTACTCTTACTCTATGGACAAAATCTTTTTTGAAGAACTTGAACTACCACCAGCACGATATAATCTTGAAGTAGGATCAGCAAGCCATGCAATCATGACTGCACGAATCCTTGAACGAATTGAACCAATCCTTTTATCTGAAAAACCTGATGTTGTGCTTGTCCAAGGAGACACCAACACAGTCCTTGCCGCAGCACTAACAGCAACTAAACTCAACATTAAAGTAGGCCATGTTGAAGCTGGGCTTCGCAGCTATGATCGTAGCATGCCAGAAGAAACCAATCGTATCCTCACTGACCACATGTCTGATTATTTATTCTGCCCGACAAAAGCAGCAGCACAAATTGCACGCAATGAACAAATCAGTGAAACCAAGATACACACTGTTGGCAACACTATTGTAGATGCAGTCTATGCAAACCTTGAGATTGCCAGAAGAAAAGCAGATGCACTAACCAAATACAACCTTACTTTAGGAAACTATTTTCTAATTACAGCACATCGACAAGAGAACGTGGATAACAAACACAAACTCACTAACATACTAACTGCCTTTGGCAACCTTGCACAACAATACAACATCCCAGTTTTTTACCCAATCCACCCAAGGGCACGAAAGATGATCACCACATTTAATATACCTCTTCCGCCAGGTGTTATTCTAGAAGAACCCTGCTCATTTATGGAATTTCTACAACTTGAAGAAGGGGCAAAACTCATACTCACAGATTCTGGCGGGGTTCAAGAAGAGGCATGCATTCTCCATATTCCTTGCGTCACATTGCGAGAAAACACTGAACGACCAGAAACAATCAACGTCGGAGGCAATATGCTTGCAGGCACAGATGTTAATCGCATCCTTAATGCAGTTGAAATCATGCTATCAAAACAAAGAACCTGGCCTAACCCATTTGGCGACGGAAGAGCGGCACAACAGATTATACATATTCTAAAAAATAAAAAATCTTAAGATCATGATACACAAGAATCTCGAAAAGTATATAAGCATTCTTCCTCTTAAAATAGATTATGGGAAAAACATTTATTATTGTACCAGCATATAATGAAGCTAAACACATTGCCACTGTTATTCACGACTTACAAAACCATGGCTATAATAATATCATTGTTATTGATGATGGCAGCAAGGATGACACAGCAACTGTTGCAAAAACATGCGGCGCAACTGTTCTTAGCCATGGCATCAACAGAGGACAAGGAGCAGCACTTTACACAGGCATTAAGTATGCCTTATTATGCAATGCAGATATCATCATTACTTTTGATTCTGACGGACAACACCTTGCCTCAGAAATCCCAAAACTCATCAAACCTATTAAACAAGGAATTGCTGACATCGTCTTAGGCAGCAGATTTCTTCGAAACACATCTCATACACCATTTATGCGCAAAATACTCCTTACTGGATCACGCATTATCATCTTCTTATTCTACGGACTCTGGATGACTGACGCACACAATGGCTTCCGCGCACTCACTCGCAAAGCAGCCCAACTCATTGAAATTCGCAGCAACCGAATGGAACATGCCTCAGAAATCATTGGAGAAATCAAACAAAAAAAACTCCGCTATCTTGAAGTTCCAACCATAATTCGTTACACTGATGAAACCATAAAAAAAGGGGCAGGCGGCTTTATCGGAGCAATCCGCATACTTATCAAGATGATCATCCAAAAAATAACGAGGTAACCAATGGAATACTACCACTTTATAGCCATAATATTCTTTCTTTTTGCCTGGTCACGAGCAGTGCTTAGATTTAAAGATGGAAAAATAGGTATCCAGGAATTTGTCTCGTGGACTATATTATGGATAGGAATTGGCACCATTGTTATTCTACCACAAACTGTTGCATTCTTCTCAAAAATAGTAGGTATTCAACGCCCAATAGACTTATTTGTCTATGGCAGCATCATTATCTTATTTTACCTTATCTTTAAAATCTATGTCAAACTTGAAGGAGTAGAACGAAATATAACCATCATGGTACGAAAGGAAGCCCTACGAAATGTTAAACACAAATAGGCAGTATCTCATATTATAAAAAACGCTTAATGTCAGCCTTGGACCAACTTAAGTTTTTGTACCAAGAGTACTGCGTGGTCTGGAGCGTAGCGGAAGATCAGCAGATGAATTGGCGTAGTGTGTAAATACTTTAAATGTTTTTTCTTTGGTAAAGTTGTGAAGAACAGATACAGTTACCTTAACAGAGGTCACCTAGTAAACTAGGCAAAAAGGGGTTTAAAAGGGGCACCCCCATTTTTTCATTTTACTCTTAAGCGAATTTTATAAAGCAAGAACCACAAACTCTATTTATGACACAACTTCAGAAACAAATCGACTTTATTATTGGAACACCACTCTGCCTTATCATTGGAATCTTTACTAAACTCATAAGATCACAACAACCATTGCAACCAAAAAAGATCCTTATCATCAAACTCTGGGCTATTGGAGACAGCATCCTCATGCTTCCGCTAGTTGCTGCGCTCAAAAAAATTTATCCCAACGCACGCATTGACTGCCTATGCAGACACCAAAATTATAAGATCATACAAACAAGCCATCTCTTTGATAATATCCTTATTTTTGAACCACAACACATGCTTTCATTACTTAGAAAAATCCGTTTTTATGAGATTTGCTTTGACGGAGAACCATATTTGCGCATCTCAGCAATACTTGCAGCACTCTTTAGCTCTTATCGAATCGGATTTAACCATGACATTCGCAACCTTACTTACCAGAGTACGAGCACTCACAAACTTCAGCACATGGTAGAAAACTATCTTGACATGGGACGAGAACTTGGACATCACATCAAATCACCAACCGAACTTGTCAAACTCACTATCCCAAAAAAAGACAGAAATACTGCTATACACATCCTCAAAACAAAAGGAATCAAACCAACAGACTGCATTATAACACTTGCACCCCATGTTGGCAATCAAGGCAGAACACGACTATGGAATCAACAAAACTGGGCAATGCTTGCAGACACACTGCACAACACATATACTGCACATATCCTTTTTTTGGGAACAGATACAGACACAAATTACATTACACAGATCCAACACCTTATGAAATCTCCATCAACTAATCTAAGCGGATGCACCACACTTACCCAAACCATCGCACTTCTTGAATTATCAACCCTAACTGTATCCCTTGACGCAGGCATCATGCACATGGCAGCATGCCAGGGAAAACCAACCATTGGACTCTTTGGACCAAACACACCACAACTTTGGAAACCATATGGCACACAAACACGAGCAATATACCACTCCATAGAATGCTCACCATGCATCCAAAACAAAACAGGAATAATACCTGACTGCCTACGCACCACCGACAGATATTTATGCATGAAACTCATCACTACAAAAGAAATTGTCAACGCCGCAGGTGAACTACTTGAACCAAATCATCACAACACATCTTGAGGAAAGCATCGCTACAAAACAAGCAGTACTTGAACACCTTGTACCAGAAATCCAAAAAGCAGCCACACTACTTTGTAATGCAATAAAATCAGGACACAAACTTCTTGTCTGCGGAAACGGGGGATCAGCAGCAGACTCTCAACACTTTGCAGCAGAATTCACCTGCAGATATGATAAAGATAGGGCACCACTCCCAGCTATCTCACTAACGACAGACAGCTCACACCTCACAGCAACAGGAAATGACTATGGATATGATTATGTATTTGAACGCGGAGTCAATGCGCTTGGAAAACCAGGAGATGTACTTGTTGGAATCTCAACATCTGGCAACTCACCAAATATCATCAAAGCAATCCAAGCAGCTAAACAAAAAGGGATATATACAATTGGACTGCTAGGAAAAGGAGGAGGAAAGATGAAAGATATACCTATGGATGTACAGATCATTGTACCCTCCCAAATTACTGCACATATTCAAGAAGCTCACATTACAATCATCCACATCCTATGCAAACTTGTTGATGAAGCAGTGAGGAGATAAGATGCAAAAACCATTTATCACCATCATATTCCTTATCCTCATTGCCTCATGCACCAAATTATATGACACCCTACCTGAATATAACATTATTAACACTCTTCCTAAAACAGATACGCCACACGATACTGATACAACCATTCAAAAAGAGATCAATGATAAAGTACCACTATGTGAACAAGAGAATCCAAACTTTGATGCAACCAAAACCTGTCAAGAAACAATGCAACAAAGACACCAAAACCAGACCTGCACATTCACACTTGGAATAACCAACTACACTGAAATAGGATCATGCACAGACTGCATCATCACCTGCACCAGTATAGTAAGACTACATTGAACAACATCAGAAACCCCAATCCTTACTTATTCGTATCAAATTCTTTCTTGCTGTAAAATACTAGAAAGAAACTACACTACTTTAGATACAATAGTCCAATAACTATTTATACTAAGTAACCTTACAGTGATCTATGAAGAGAACATTGCTGTCTCGTAGAGGTTTCTT
>CAZQZJ010000054.1:0-6019 GCA_964597775.1 uncultured Methanosarcinales archaeon | reverse complement strand
GGTATGCGGCGAATCCGTCGCTTCGCGACCGGCATTTCTGAGATTACAAATTGGGCTCGTGCCAGCAGCAGAACTGCGGGGTATAAAACCCAATTTGTAATCAAACCATCCTCGGTTGAACCTCGTCGGGTTTGTAAACTAGAAGATTACTTCCTATATCTTTTTAATTTCGAAAAACATCAAAAAACAAGATGTTTGATATCATAACACTTGGTTCTGCAACCATAGACAGCTTTGTTAATACAGAAAATAAACTCTTTACACACCACAAAAACAAAAATACAATACCATTTGGTAGTAAAATCAATATTAACTCACTTCACACATGCAGCGGCGGCGGAGGCACTAACACAGCTGTTGCCTTTTCCAGACTTGGACTCAAAACAGCGTTCTTAGGCGTTATTGGCAATGACCACAATGGCGAAGGAATCATAACAGAACTCAAAAAAGAACATGTACAAACACACTTGATACAACGCAGCGACCAACCAACAGGACAATCTATTATCCTTGAAAGCAACAACCATGACAGAATCATTCTTGCACACAAAGGATGCAACAATAACCTTACCATTACACAAAAAACACTCAAATCATTACAAACAAAAGCCATTTACTCATCAGCACTACTTGAAGAATCATTTACTAGCTTTCTTAACATCATCAACTACGCAACACAACACAACATACCAATAACATTTAACCCATCAGCATACCAAATACGAGCATATCGACGACAAATTATAGACATCCTTCCTAAAATTACAACCCTTATCTTTAATCTTGAAGAAGCAAACTTGCTGCTTGGAAAAAAAAGCATTACCTCACATCTCCACAACATTTATAAGAAAGGAGTTTCACATATTGCTATCACTAATGGAAAATCTGGAGCCTATATCTACGCCAACGGCAACATGTTTCACTGCATTGCACCAGATGTGCATATCATTGAAACAACAGGAGCTGGCGATGCATTTGCTTCTGGTTTCACAGCAGGGCTGATCAAAACTAAGGATGCACAACAAGCTGCATCAATAGGCATGACAAACGCCACAAGCGTCATCCAGTACTATGGTGCTAAAAAAGAGCTATTACGCTGGAATGAGGCAACCAAAAAAAAGGTGAAAATACGTGATCTATGACAGACGAGAATTAGAATTTTTCAAACAACAACAACACACAGAAACCTGGAACAATCGCACACGCGAGATATGGACTATATTCTTAGTCATTATCTCATTTGTGTTTGCACTACTTCGATGAAAAAATTCGTTTAAGATTTGCCTGTGACAAACTTAAACAAATTTTAGAATGAAAAAAGGGGAGCGCCCCTTTTGAACCCAAGCGTTTTTTGACAAAATTATTCTTAACAAGCAATAAATAGGACTACCTATTTTAATTATCACATGACTGACCTTATCAAAAATCAGATTGTCAAACGATTCCTACGTCTTTGTGAACGCATCTGCGTCACAGACTGCATTGCCATCCTACATGATACTGACCCAGATGGAATCTGCTCAGCAGTCATCACAGCAAAAGCAATAGAACGACTCAGAGCACGACCAGTGGATTATATCATACACCAAGACCATGGAGATGTCGGCATCACAGAACAAACAATTACCTTTCTTAAGAAGAACAAGGTTAATGTTCTCATCACTGTTGACAAACCAATTGATCAAGACCCTTTAACAGTTCAAAGATGCGAAGAAATCTGCGAAATCCTTGTCTTTGACCACCACAAATACATCAACGACATCTCATCAGAACGATGCTTTTTTATCAAACCCCATATGTTTGCACCCCCAGAGATCGACGATTCACAATACCCAACATCACGCATGGTCTACGACCTCTTCTACCCAGCAGTGGACATCAAAGACACTGATTGGATCATGGCAGTTGGGGTTATAGCAGACGCTGCATACAAAACCTGGAAATTCGCTATCGACGGAGTTTTTGAGCGATACCGCATCACCAAAACAGAAGATATCTACAAATCCCAACTTGCAGGAGTATCCAAAATAATCACCTCTACTGCCATTGTAGCACCACAAGAGATCGATAACATCTTTGAAACAATCTACCATGCAAAAGATTACCAGGATGTTCTTAACTCTCCACTAAAAAAACACCAAGAGAAATTTGACCATGAACTCACCTACTGGATAGAACATGCAAAAACAAAAGCAGAACTGTACCCGAAACAAAATACCCTTATCTATTATGTCACACCAAAATACAGTATCAAATCAGTCTTATCAACACTCCTATCAATTAAACAATACCCTGGCTGGACGATCATCTGTGCAGAAGAACAACCCAAAACAGAGATGATTAACATATCCATCAGAAACCAAAGCGGAAAGGTCAACTGTATTGAACTTATCAGAACCTGCACAGAAGGGCTTGAAGGAGCATCTGGCGGAGGACACTTGCCTGCTGTTGGCGGAAGAATCAAAAAGAAAGACTACAAAATATTTCATGAACGACTACTTGAAAAAATGGGTGTGACAAGATAAGATATAATATACATTCTGAATGGACGTACTTGTTAGACCCCTATCGGTTGCAGAGGCGCTAGCTTGTGTTTGCATTCGCAAACACACAACGCCGCTCGCACTTCACAGCACTATTCAAAGAAACACTCCTATCTGGAACCTCCTCTGGTTTGCATAGAAATCCATAATAGTGCTCGAATCTTGGCACAATCAAAGCCTTCGGCTTTCGCTTTGTACAAGGTCGAAATGCGACCTTGTTGCGTTCCACGCAAGCACCTCTGCATAGCACCTGGCTTAACAAGTACGAATGAACTTACTTCTGCTTCTCCAACTCACGCCTGAGTGCAAACTCCAACTCATCATACTCTTTTTTTAACTTCTCATAATACGACTTTTTTGCAGCATTAATCTGATCATGCTCATAATCCCACTTCATAGTCAACATCTTACCACGAATTTCACCAAGACTATCACGCAACTTCACCATCTCAGGAGTCTCCACAATCTCCTTTACACCCACATCATCATCAGTATCAGAAGATTCTTCATCAGTTTCACTTTCTTCAACCACAACCCCATCCACAACAGAATCTTGCTCTTTTGGATCTGCAACCTTTAATTCTTCATCCTCAACTAACTTACCACCATTCTCACCAATACTTCGCTGCTCTTGCTCAGAAAGCATCTCTTGCTCATCATCTTCCTGATGCTCATCTTGCTTATCATGATCATGCTCTGGATTTGATGAATCATGATGAATCTCATCGTGCTGCATATGCCACCTTCTAAAAATTATCTTCTAAGACGCAGAAGCCATAGCCTCTTTAAAAAGCTTTGCGCTAAAAAAAAAGAGCTACGCCATCTTTTTTTTAGAGTTGGAAAAGAAAAACAGGAAAGAATAGACACCTCATGAAAATATGTGGCACAGTCACATTTTAATGCTGCCTACTTGGGGGATGCTCCCACACCACACGATCAACAGAATGAACCTTACGCAACTCCTGCATCAACTCACGAGCCTCCTCCTCACTTAACACATCCAACACCAAAGAAAGCTTAACAAGATCCTTGGCAGCTTTGCTATTAATCGAACAGATATTAATCTTCCTAGCTACAACATGATTAAGCAACTCAACAAGCAACCCAACCCTATCTTTTACATACACATCAATTTCTGCCTTAATCATATCATTCTTCTTTGTAACCCATGAAACAAGAACACACTTATTCTGCTCAACTACCACCAAATTCTTACACACTTGCTTATGAATAACCACCTTACCATCCTTTTGCACATATGCAGTAATTGGATCATGAATCATAGGAGCACAACATCTTGCATAACGCAAATCAGCCTTTTTTACATTTAAAATAGAAACCTGAGAAAGAATCTCCACCTCGGAAGGTATATTAGACTGCTTTCCAGGCTCGAAATCACCAACTGGAATACCCAAAGCATGACGAATCTTATTTCTTGCAAGAGGAGTTTTAACAAACTTAAGCCACTGCCTACTTGGCACTGCACTAGGCTGCGTCACAACCTCAACCACATCACCACTGCACAGCGTAGTCTCCAATGGAACAACCTTACCATTCACTTTCACACGAACACAATGATCACCAATCTTAGAATGCACAGCATATGCAAAATCAATAGGAGTCGCATCCTCTCCTAAGGAAATAGGATCACCCTTAGGCGTAAACACAATAATCTCATCCTCAAACAAATCTACTTTGAGAGACTCGATAAAATCCTTTGCATTCTTGGACTCACGCTTCCATGTCAAAATCTGTTTTAACCAATTAATCTTGCTCTCAAATTTCTTATCACGATCTGTACCCTTATACCTCCAATGAGCAGCAATACCCTCCTCTGCAATGTGATGCATCTCCAATGTACGAATCTGAACCTCTATTGCATTTCCATTATTATCATAGACCTCTGTATGAATTGACTGATACAAATTTGGTTTCGGATTTGTAATATAATCATCCAACTTCTCTGGAATAGAATTCCACCTAGTATGCACAAAGGAAAGAATCTTATAACAATTTTCAATGGAGGTTGTAATCACACGCACTGCAGCAAGATCAGTCACCTCCTCAAATTTTAGATTCTTACGCTGCATCTTCTTATAAATACTATAAAAATGCTTGGCACGACCAAACACACGCGCTGGAACCTTTAACCTTCTTAACTCATCCTCAAGAACCTTAATAAAATGCTCAACCTCAATCTGACGATCACTTAACTTCTTCCCTATACGAACCTTAAACTCCTGGTACAATCCTGGCTCCAAATACCTAAATGCCAAATCCTCTAACTCAGCCTTTATCTTATACATCCCTAACTTATACGCAATCGGAGCGTAAACATCCAAAGACTCTTGAGCAATCACTCTCTGACGATCAAGCGACAAAAATTTGAGAGTCTGCATATTATGCAACCTATCAGCCAACTTAATAATAATCACGCGAATATCCTTAGCTGTTGCAAGCAAAACATTCCTAATATTCGAAGCACGCTGCTCATCACTTGAAGCAATATTTACTGATGTTGTCTTTGTCACACCCTGCACCAGATTAAACACTTCAGAGCCAAACAAATCAACAAGACGCTCAGGCTTTGTTTGAGTATCCTCAAGCACATCATGCAACAAACCAGCAGCAATTGTCACAGAATCCATATGCAACTCTGCAAGCTTCATTGCAACAGCAAACAAATGAACCATATAATCCTCACCAGACTCACGCTTCTTACCTTTATGCGCCTCCTTTGCAAACTCAAAGGCACGCTCTAATAATTCCAGATTTGCATGAGGATTATACTCAAGCACTACTTTTTTTAAATCGCTATATTCCATACGAGAACTACTACATCACACCTTTAAAAGATTGGGGATTTTAGAAACGTCTTCTCCTCATTTTTTTGTAACGACCCTCCCACTTCCTCTGACCACCAAGATCATACACTTCACGTTCATACTCACCAATAGTAATCATCTGTTTCATAGTAGATTTTACAAGATTTTTGATACGCGCACTATCCTCATCCCGATGCTGACACCACTTATCTTGACTAAGTAATGCATCTAAGTCAGCACGAGAAGCATTTTTACTAATACTAATAACCACATACGGCTCTGGGCCACGCCTTGCATAGGTATACCCTGCATCATTTTCCTTGATATAAAAATACAAAAGCCAATTAGAAGGAGCATGACCATCCTCATATACTACTCCTTTCTCATCAACATAGGTATATCCATAATAATCATAAGCAGACATATAGGTGTATAATATCCTAGAACTTAAATAAGTTATTGAAATTTATCTCCTGTTAAAAAGTAGATGTGTGGATTCTTAGATATGTGTACTCCAGCAATGCTTTGTGTTTGTTCTGCATTCACAATACTTGGTCTGCCAACCCCAGCCCAAATATCTATATCATACACTCCTTTGCAAACTTCTTTCTCCACTTACAAAGATTCGATTAAGTTAAACTGTGTAACTTA
>CAZQZJ010000053.1:0-6110 GCA_964597775.1 uncultured Methanosarcinales archaeon | reverse complement strand
ACCAAGACCCAGAAGACGGGGACGCTTTAAAAAGCTTAGTGTTGTTGTCACTAAGCATTTACCACTCTAATGCATTCAATCATTTAATCATAAAGTATATGATCTAAACAATTAAACAATGATGTAATTACCAAGATCAATCACACCCATGGCACGGATTTCCATACCGACATCCAACCTATCCCGGCTAAGGAAGACGAACGATTTGACCGATCTTATCCATAACCTGCGCATCTTCAAGGTGGGTTATTCCGTGGAAAGGATGTAATACGCGCTTCGTGTCTTTCCAACCTTTTGGACTATCCTTTTCTCGATGAGGTCTTGCAAATCACTCACTGCAGTCACTCTGGAGACTCCGGTGAGCTTGGAGTAGGTTTGAGAGGTGATGCTTTTGTTCTTATGCAGGTAGCTGAGGGCTTTTTGTTGTCGTAGGTTAAGAGCGGAGGCTACTATCTGTTGGGTGTTATGGAGGGTAACTTTGAAGAAACTGCCAAGATCCTCAAATATGGGGTCGGGAAGGCTGTGCGTGCGCATGCCTTGGCGCATACGGGGGATTCCTGTTGCGAGTCCCTCAACGAGTTTGATGTCGCGAAGTAATCGGTAGAGAAGCGCATTTCGTTGGATGGAAAGCGTCCCGAGTAGTTTTAGAGAAAGTCCTTGTGGAAGTCCTCCTGGGCTGATGATCTCCATGCGGTCATCAAAGATATTGAGTTGTATGGCGTCTTTGCTAAAATAGTCGCGGTGGGCAACGGCATTCACGAGTGCTTCGCGGACAACTTCTGATGGGTAGTCTGGGATCTCTTTTCTTTCAATGGTTTTTATCTCAAAACGTGTCTTTGTATTCTTACGGATGAAATCTTCGGCTATTTGGATGTTTTCAAGGACCGATTGGTGTGCAAATGTTGAGTCAATGATATCAACCGCGGTCAGGCCTTTAAACCGCGCAAGTTTGATTTCACTCTGGGAGCAAAACGAATCGGGTTTCTTAGCAAAGAGCAGAACAGCAGTGTTCTTGATAAAAGATTCGCCTCCTCTCTTAGCTAAGCTAAGGTTGATCAGGGTATCAAGCCTGCGTTTTGGATTGTATTCAAAGCCAGGTGTCCTTTTGCTGAGGAAAGATGCAAGTTTGCTATCATCAAGATCTTCTAGAGTCGCTTCGCTTCGTCCTTCATCATATGAGAGAATTTTCCGATGGATCAAAAAATCTTGAAGTGTCTTACCTTCCATCTTGCGAGTGGTATTTCCAAATCTGTAATAGACGATCTCCCCATAGGTACAAAACGTGCCATCTCCAATCTTGTATATCTCCACAATAATAACATTCTTGCTCTCTGCTTTTTCAATCTGGATCTTATGGAATGGGACAGGGCTCACGGTCTGTATTGCCCCATCAATGCGTTGCTGAAGAGAATCAAGATCCTTTGTGGCGATGCCCACGATCAGTCCTTTATTTGTCACTCCAATGATGATTTTGCCGCCTTCTGCATTGGCGAATCCGCAAGCGGTTTTTGCGACGTCGTTAAAGTTTGTCACATGCTCCTTGAGTTCGACCGTTGACGTTTCGACAAAATCCATGAAGCTTAAAGATACTTAAGAATATTTAAAGATTTCGATAGTATAGTCGATAGATTCACAAATAATCTTTAAGTGAATCGTTAAGTTCTGCTCAAAATCGAAAACTACTTATCCTAGTGTGTTCCTTCAGATTTTAGATCCTTGGCACCAACCAAAGAATCGCTGGTGCTTACGAACCGTGCTTTGTGTCTCTTGTGAGGCTTCAGAAGTATATTCTGGATCTGGGGTTGTCTAAAAAGTGGATGATAGGAATAAATTGATGAGGAAAGATAGCTCTATTGAGAGTTTTTCTTCTAAAGCGTGATTTTGTTTTCAGGTTTTATTAAAGATTAACGTATGTATCTTTCTTAGATTATGGGTGATATAGTAGATTACTGCTTTGATATTGACTTTTTCTATTCCTTGTAAAAGATATCTTTGTTTAGATTTGTTGAGCTTGACTTCGCCAAAAACCGATTCTACCCCGTTGCCATGTCGTTTTCTTAGCTCAATTCCTTTTTTCGATTGGAGATTCTTGTTCTTCTTGAGAATGATGACCCTATAGTTCAGCATAAGGATCCGATTGAACAACAGGCAGATGAACCACTTAAAGATTCTTAAGAATTGTTGAAGATTGAGAATCTGTAGTAGATACATCGAATCAAAGATCGTAAAGAATCATTAAGGCATAGATTTATATATTATATACTCTTATCTCTACCTATGGAAACCGAACTCCTCCATTATCCAAACCTCAAAACCGTCTTGCAAGTTGAAAAAGTTCTTCAGGACGCAGATACTGTTATTTCGAAAAATGAACTTAAGCGCAGACTTCCCACTCAGATCATGCACCAAACGCTGAATGTCATTCTGGAATATCTGGAAGAAAGTGGAAAAATAATGATCGGTGAAAAAGGTATCACATGGATCGCCCAAGACAATCCACGCCTCAAACAACTTCTCGCAAGAGGTATCAGAGTCGCATGAAGGAAGTTTGGGTTGATTTCTCAGAGGAAGCAAACGCGGAATACATGGAGCTGCAAAAGCAGGTCCTTAAATAGCAGTCGGAAGGTAAAGAGAACACGTTCAATATGCAACTCCTAAAATCTATAGAGAGGGAAAAAACCAACCTCAAAATCAATCCCCAAATCGGTGACCATATCCCTCGAAGAAACATCTCGAAAGGAGTCGTCGCACGCTACGGAACAGACCGCCTGTGGCGCCTTGATCTGGTTGGTTATTGGAGAATCATCTACACCATAGTAGGCGATGAAGTCAAAATCGTCACCTTCATTCTCGAATTCATGGACCACAAAAAGTACGATAAAGTCTTTGGCTACAAGAAGAAATAAATAGAATCATATCATCTCAATTCATAGACCACTCGCACCAAGCGAAGAATTCCCTGGTGCTTACGAACCTTGCTTTGTGTCTTTCGTGAAGCTTACAAAAAACGCTTTGCGTTTTTGAGTCTCAAACTGCAGATCACATTTGAGACTATATAATATTCACTGGCAAGTGCTATCAAAAACTATTTATATACTTATCTAATCGTCTTACTTATGAGGGGGAATGGTATGCGGAACTTAAGAATTCTTTACAGTCTTTTGGTATTCCTTGTTGTTATTGCAACAACACTTGCTGAATCAGACGAACAGATAATAGTTAATTCCAAAGACTGGCAGGATGTCTACTCTGGAAGCTTACTTGCAGTGTTCAAAGGCATTGAATACCACTATGTTATTGAAGAAACACAAGCAATCACCATGCTTGAATCACTAAACCAACAGAAACGCAATGCACTTGTTATCGAATCAAAAACAAAACCATTCTTATTCGGATACAAATCAAATCTGGAAAACAAAGGAATGACACCCCAAGTCTATTATTCAGTTGATATCTACACAACCAATCTAGACATGGCTCAACGCTCAGGAGCTAAGAAATTTATCCTTATTGATGACGGATTTGGATACAACGCACTCTCAGTTGTTCCACTTGCTGTACAAGACAAGGCATTTGTCTTATTTGTAAACAAACGTAATATCGACAAAGTTACTAGCTTTTTACAACGTGTCAGACCTGAAAGCCTACTTTTATTTGGCAGACTCGATCGTGAAGTCAAGGAAGCACTAACATCATACAAATCTGATATTGTAAACACAGGGGATAGATTTAGCGACAATATTGAAGCAATGAGACGCTTTTACCTCAAAAGCAAAAGCCAACAGATTATCCTAACAAATGGCGAATTTATTGAACCAGGAATTATGGTAGGAACCAACCCAATCTTTTTTATTGGTTCAAACCAAGTCCCTTCCCAAGTCATTGATTTCCTAAAAAACAACCCATATGCAGAGGTAGGAATTGTTGTTGGCAATGACCTTACACAACCAGCAAAAAAGATCCGTGATGCAGTAGGAATAAAAGTACTTATCAAATTTGCACAAGGAAGATCATCCCAACTCCTCTCACTTGATTATTTTCCCATGCCAAAATACCAACTACAAATGGCAATAAAATCAGTAAAATATAATACCCTAACAAAACAACTTGAGGTTACCTATGAAAACCAAGCTCCTGTTCCTTCCTATGCAAAAGCAACATCCCACGACATCTATACAGGAGACTCAAACAACCCTAACCGCGCGAATGTTGGCAAGGTTGGAGACACTGAACCATTTTTTATTGAATCTAAAGAAATCAAAACCGTAACATACCCTATTGACCTTGGCGAATACTTTAACCAAGATGTTTTTGTTGACTCAAGTGTTATTTATGGCGAAAGCCCTAATTCATTAGAAAGGATATTAGTTGGAAAAACCAAACTCACATTTATCCAAATCAAAGACGATTCTGAAGCTGAGATTGAAAGTGTTGAATACAACAAAGTAACAGGCCGTTTTGAGGTAGTCATACAAAACAAAGGAGAAAACACAGTCTTTGCACGACCAGTACTCATGGCTGTTGTTGTTGCAGGAGATCGCCAGATATTTGGCGGAGACATGACAGAGATCATTGTTGGTGAAAAAGGCGTAGTAAAAATTCGCGCTTCTTTACAAGGACCTGATTTTGCAGATAATGAGAAGATTCATGTTAAACTACTGTATGGTTCTCGCCCAGAAGCACTTATCAAATCACTTGAACGAGACCTTGATCTTGTAGTAAAACAATCAATTCCAGTAACATGGATATTCATTGCTGTACTTGTACTTATCATCCTCTTCTTGTTATCTCGTCAGAAACGAAAATGAAATTAGGCTTTCTTCTCTTCCTTATTTTGATTATTCTAGGCTATGTCCAAGGATTACCAAACCTTGCAACAAGCACAACAAATTTCAGTATCTCTACCAAAAACCCATCAGAATTTGATAACATCAGTATCAATATCACTGTTTATAATACAGGAGATACAAATGCCACAAATACTGTTATTCGCGTGCTTCAAAGCAATGTAATCATTAACCTCAAATGTCTCTATTATCAATAGCACCAACTCATCGGCATTTCTCACAGGAATCCTTTGGGATACATCAGACGGAACTGATAATGAATACAACCAAACTGAGAAAGAAGACATCATCTTCTTTACACGAGTTAACGCATCCACTGGAAGCAAATTTGGTATTGTTGATTATGAACTCAAAGTCCCTACACTACTTGGAATGTACACTGGCTCAACAAACAAAGTCACCTTTTATCTAGAGCCCAAGTAAGGATGGAATAAAAACTTCAATAAGACCTGCAATCATAAGAATAACAATTGAGATAAGCAACAAACTTCCAACATCTAAAAACATCTTCTTTGCATTGGCATGCTGTGCATTATGATGAATTACAGCAAGAGAAAGCAAACCTCCAGCAATACCAGCAATAAGATAAGCAATCACTTCTGGAATGCCATGGAGAGCATATCTAAGAAGACCTAATAATGGAGCAAGCAGAACTGCACCAGCACTTATCTTAGCAGCTTCTTCTACAATAAATGTACCTAAAGCAACACCAATAACAGACGCATTCCACGCAATAATAAAAAGCACACCAGACCCTGAAACAAACGACAAGAAAAAAGAAAGAAGCAAAACCTTAAGATTATTCCAAAAAATAATAGGCAAAATCTCTCGTGTAATCACATCACCTGTCAACTGCATACTCAACTCATCATTAAAATCAGTAATTGTTTGCTCCTGCACACCAAATGCATCATTCACATACTCTGAAGGAATCACAATATACGAAAATGCAAAAGCGCTAGTCATACCAACAAAAATCCAGATAAGATACTGAACTGCATGAGCATGCTCAAAGAGAAGCCTACGTTCACTCTGCGTATGAATCTCCTTATACTCCTCACGCAATAATGTATCAAAATAAAGAGGAATAAGAAAAATCACAGCAAAAAATACTGTAACAAGCGAAGCATAGGATCGAAATACCCAAAGACTAATCACCAAAGAAAGCAATATATACAATGCCCCAAGCATCACCATACGAAATGGATGCTCCTCTGCACTACTTGACCTGATAAGAGATTCGAGAACCATAGAACCACACCT
>CAZQZJ010000052.1:0-6510 GCA_964597775.1 uncultured Methanosarcinales archaeon | reverse complement strand
TTACCTATTTGAGATTAAATGCACTCATTCCATTCGGTGTCCTCACCGGTGGTTCTTGACAAATACCCCTGGGCTCTGCCCAGGTTGGGATTTTTTATTTAGCAACCTATAAATATCTCCAAATAGCTAGGGAATCAATGCCAAAAGGCTCAAATCAGTATCTTCATTATCCTAGCAACACTCAACTTGCACCGTATATTCAAAAACAGATTGGCGATTGCACGCATCATTACGCTGTGTTTGAGCATACTGATGTTAAATCCAATAGCATTTTCAGAAGATGTAGCATTACTACTTCCCATCAAGTTCAGCCTCGATTTCTTGGGCAACTTTGCGTAATTCCTTTGATGCGTGTTCAAAATCGCGTTGTAAATCATCAAGCAGTAGAGGTAAACTAGAAGCGCGTAGCATATACCGATTCTCTTGTGCAATAGCAAGTCCTGATTCCATCATCTTGTTTAGATGATGCACAACTGTAGCTCTTGTAAGCCCTAGATGAAATGCTAATTCGTCAGATGAAAGTGGGTGTTTTAGCTTGGCAGCTTTGAGTAATTCAATAAAGATCCTAAAAAGTGAGCTGTCTTTGTCGCGAAGATTAAATAGTCCAAGTGATGATCCAAAGAATTGGAGCTCTTCATTTAGCGAGTCAAGATGAGGTCTTTTTTCATACATAATAGTTATGCGCCTGCGTCGGATCATGTGAAACATTGTATATAAGAAGATGCTGTTCCTTAAATATATTTCCATAATATTTATATAGAAGTAGACTTTACCATGGTTTAGTTGATCTAAGATCAACATAAAGATCAGTATATATAACATGGAAACAACAACCCAACCTCCACAACAGGAACCTACAATCAAGGAAACAACTGTAGAAGAACTTACATCTATACTAAAGTATCTTCAAGCTGAGTATGAAAACTATAAAAAAAGGGTTGAGCGTGACAAGGCAGATTTTCAAAAAAGTGCATCACGAGATGTTATTATGCAACTTCTCCCTGTACTTGATACATTTGAGCTTGCGCTAAAAGCAATGCCACAAGAGGATCATCTCAAAGGATTCGAACTTGTCTATGCACAATTCATGAATATACTTGAAAATCTTGATGTCAAACAAATTGAAGCAAGCACTTTATTCAACCCGCTTTATCATGAAGCATTGCTCCAAGAACCATCTGACAAGCCGCAAGGAACTATTCTTGAAGAGCTTCAGAAAGGATATATGCTTAATGGAAAAACAATACGACCAGCAAAGGTTAAGATTGCAACATCTAAGGTGCCTCATGACAATTAAGATAATTATTATGGACTTTGGAGGCGTTCTTGCCACAGATGCGCCAAATGTATTTCTCGAGGAACTGGCAATAAAAGAAGACCTGGATATTGAAGAACTAGTAGCAGTCTGGAGAGAGCCATTTGCAAAATTGCTTCTTGGTGAGATATCTGAAGATGAGTTTTGGCTACAATTCATTGATTGTATCGGCATTGAAAAAGATATTGATGAGCTTATCAAAGACTACAAGGCACAAATTAGAAGTTATATAGTATGGGATAAAGCGCTCCTCTCCTATCTTAAGGAACTTAGGGAAATAAAGCCATCAGCAAAGCTTAGAGTTGTTCTTGTTTCAAATAATGTTAAAGAATGGATTGATGATTTTACAAAGAAGCATAACCTATTAACCTATCTTGAGAAGACCTATTTTTCATTTGATATGCATCTTAAAAAACCAGATCAGGAGTTTTTTAGTAGGATCTGTCTAGATCTTGGAGTAAAACCAGAGGAGTGCATCCTTGTTGATAATAATCAAGGTACTATTCAAGCAGCAGCAAAGCTTGGGTTCAAGACGCATCAGTACACAGATCTTGACACATTTAAGAGATGTATCGATGAAACACTGCAATAAAACATCATAATCAAAAAACGCAATAAACAAAAGATAATCAGGAGGAATACACAATGGCAATTGCAAAGGCAATCGGAATTGATTTAGGAACAACATTTTCAGCAGTCGCTGTCATGGAGGGTGGACGAGCAACTATTATCCCAAATGCAGAAGGAGATCGTACAACTCCATCGGTAGTATCTATCAAAGATGGTGAGATTCTTGCAGGAAAAGTTGCGCGCAATCAAGCCATTGTTCATCCAGAAAATACTATACGATCAATCAAGCGGCACATGGGTGATAAGGATTTTCATGTTGAGATTGATGGCAAAAAATACACGCCTCAAGAGATATCAGCAATGATTCTTCAAAAGCTCAAGCGTGATGCAGAAAGCTATCTCGGTCACAAAGTTACGGACGCCATTATCACTACTCCAGCATATTTTGATGATGCTCAGCGTCAAGCAACTAAGGATGCAGGTATGATTGCAGGACTTAATGTGCTACGTATTATCAATGAGCCAACAGCAGCAGCACTAGCATACGGCCTTGAGAAAACAAATGAGCATACTATTCTTGTTTTTGATTTTGGAGGGGGAACATTTGATGTTTCCATTCTCGAACTTGCTGACGGAGTCTTTGAAGTCAAGGCAACCAGCGGAGATAACAGGCTTGGTGGAGATGATATTGATGATATCCTTATTGACTGGCTTGCGTCTGAATTCAAGAAGTCAAACGGAATTGATCTTCGTGAGGATAAGATTGCGCACCAGCGTCTTAAAGAAGCTGCAGAAAAGGCAAAAATCGAGCTCTCTGCTGCACAAAAAGCAGCTGTTAATCTACCTTTTATCACTGCAGACAAGTCAGGGCCAAAACATCTTAACACTGAGTTAAGCAGGGCAAAATTCGAGATGCTTATCGAGTCTATTCTTGCACGTCTGCGAAGTCCTGTTGAGCGAGCACTAAAAGATGCAAATATGACCAAATCAAATATTGATAAGGTTATTTTTGTTGGTGGGTCAACGCGTATCCCAGCAGTGCAGGCTCTAGTTAAGGAGCTTATTGGAAAAGATGGTGATAAATCAGTGAATCCAGATGAGGCAGTTGCTCTTGGAGCTGCAATTCAAGCTGGTATTCTTGGTGGTGAAATTAAGGATGTGCTTCTTTTGGATGTTACTCCGCTTTCGCTTGGCATTGAAACCCTTGGTGGAGTATGCACAAAGCTTATTGAGCGCAATACAACAATTCCTACCAGAAAATCAAAGGTGTTTAGTACAGCTGCAGACAATCAAACAGCTGTGACAATCCATGTGCTTCAAGGAGAAAGGCCAATGGCAACTGATAATAAAAGTCTTGGGCGCTTTGATCTTGTTGGTATTCCTTTAGCTCCTAGAGGAATCCCACAAATCGAGGTTGCCTTTGACATTGATGCCAATGGCATTGTAAATGTTTCAGCAAAGGATATGGGTACTGGAAAAGAGCAGAAGATTACCATCACAGGGTCTGCACGATTAAACGAGGATGAGATAAAGCGTATGCAAAAAGAAGCAGAAGAGCATGCGCAAGAGGATAAGCAGCGTGTAGAACAAACAGAGGTGATTAATCATGCTGACACTCTGCTTTACAGTACAGAGAAAAGTCTCAAAGACTTTGAAGGAAAAATTGATCAAGCGCAGATTGATGAGATCAAGGCAAAGCTAGAGGATCTTAGGAAATTGCTTGCAGATGAGAAGAAAGATATTGATGCTATTAAAAAGAAGACTGAAGAAATCATTGAGCTTGCAGGCAAGGCAGCAACACAGCTCTATCAAAAAACAGGAAAAGAAGGCAATGATGAAGAAAAGGTTGTTGATGCAGAAGTGCTCAAGGATAAGGATGAATCCAATGCAAAGAACAATCCAAAAGACAAAAAGAAGTAAGGTACCTGGCATTGTCATCTTTGATATTGACCAGACACTAGTCCATGCCTTTGCTATTCATAATCAGGCAACAAGTGCAACTCTTCGTAGCGTCTTTGGTATTAGTGGATCACTCTTGGATATTGACTATGAAGGAAGAACCATCAAAGTCAATCTTTTTAACATCCTCAAAAAACATGGTGTAAAGCAACGTGTCATAACAAGTTTGCTTCAAAAAGCAATCAAAATCTATGATAAGGAATTTGACAAAGCACTCAAGTGTTCTCGCAAGCAATTGCTTATTCCAGGAGCTAAAGATGCAGTTATTGCAGCAAAGCAGGCTGGTAACATTCTTTGTGTTGTGACAGGTGGAACACCTCATGTTGCAAAGAAGCTGCTTATAACAGTAGGGCTTGCATCATACTTCGATGTCTTTGTATTTGGCACAGAGTCAAATGATCGTGCCAAGCTCCTTAGGCATGCAATTTCCAAGGCGCGAAAGATTGCTGGCTATCAGATTCTACGCAAACATATAATTTCAGTAGGTGATTCGATTCATGATATTACAGCAGCACAGGCAAACAAGATTCGCATCATCGCTGTTTGTACTGGATCAACACGATACACAAGATTAAAAAAGGTATGCCCAGATTACATTGTTAAGAATTTAATGGATCCATGTGTTCCAGCATTAATAGGAGGTTGGTTATGATTGATAAATTCCTTGTAGGAATTGTAAGCTTTGTAGGGTTTATTATCTTTTGGAGGTTTGTTGTAGAACCCTCCATTATCCAGGTCTGTCATCAGCAGCGTATGGCAGAAGTGTTAACTAAGGAAGAGTATAAGGTTAAGGGAAGATTTGAACAATGACTAAGGACTACTATAAGATTCTTGATGTTTTATCATCAGCATCTGCTGACGATATCAAGAAGGCATACAAAAGGCTTGCAAAGCAGTATCATCCAGATCTTAACAAGTCAGCAGATGCAGAGAAAAAATTCAAGGAGCTTAATGAGGCATATGCAGTTCTTGGTAGTGAAAAAAAGCGTGAGCAATATGATAAGTTTGGTACAGCTGAGGAAGGCTTTTCAGGCTTTGATCCTGGATCATTTAGCGAATTTGGATTTGATTTTGGGGATATCTTTGATCAGTTTTTTACTGGATTTGGCGGCAGATCCCGCAGCAGACCAAGTAGGGGAGCTGATCTGATCTTTGATATGAGTATCACACTTGAAGAAGCAGTGCTTGGTGCTGCTAAAAATTTCACTATTAAAAAGCTTGATTCTTGTGAAGATTGTGATGGAAGCGGAGGATTGGGTAGTGGTGCTTGGAATAGGTGTAGTGATTGTAGTGGAACTGGTAGTGTTCAAACAGCACGTCGCACGCCATTTGGGGTTTTTGCAACAACAAGCACGTGTAGATCATGTAAAGGACGAGGTGAGATCCTTACACACCCATGTAAAGTCTGTGGTGGAGAAGGCAGGCTTGTTCGTAATAAAACTATTGACATTAAGATTCCTGCTGGAATTGAAGATAGCATGAAGCTTCGTGTTAGTGGTGAGGGAGAATCTGGTGAGCAGAATGCAGGACCTGGAGATCTCTATGTTGTTATTCATATTAAGCCTCATAAGTTTTTTACACGTCACAATAATGACCTTCATGTTCGCATGCCTGTATCATTTGTTACCGCAGCGCTTGGTGGCAGTATTAGCATTCCAACTATTGATGAAACACAGACAAGTATCAGTATTCCTCCAGGTAGTGCATCAGGATCTGTGTTCACTGTTTCAGGAAAAGGTATACAACAACTTAGCGGTTATGGAAAAGGCAATCTTAATGTTGAGATCTATATTGATGTGCCAAAAAAGCTTTCAAAAAAGCAGGTTGAGATTCTCAAAAGTTTTGATGAAACACCGCATAAAAAAGGGTGGCTTTTCTAATGCAGTTTACTAATGTTGAGATTCAGGATTTGCTTAGGTCATGGTTTTTGGTCAGTCTTGCTTTTAGTATTGCGACAGTTGGGATGCCTTGGCAGCCAGGTTTTGTTATTGCTGTTGGTTTTGTTTCACTTACTGCAGGTATTGGTTTTGTGCTTCATGAACTTGCACACAAGTGGGTTGCGCAGCGATATGGTTGTAAGGCACAGTATAAGGCATTTGATAAGCTTTTGTGGCTTGCTGTTTTCATCTCATTTTTTGGTTTTGTGTTTGCAGCACCTGGAGCAGTCTTTATTGGAGGAAGGAAAATTACTGCGTCTGAAAACGGAAAAATCTCTCTTGCAGGACCAGCAATGAACTTCTTCCTAGCCATTGTATTTATAGCACTTGGCTACTTGATGCCGCCACTATTTACTCCTATTGCGTATTTTGGGAAGTCTATTAATGCATGGCTTGGCCTCTTTAATATGCTTCCATTCATGCCTTTTGATGGATCAAAGATCTATATATGGAACAAAATTGTATACACCATCTTTGTCATCATTGGTATAAGTCTTGTTTTTATAAAAAACGCTTAATATCCCTCTGGCCAACTTAAGTTTTTGTACCAAGAATAAAGAAATTGCCACAAAACTGACCATCCCACCCTTTGCTTTGCTCACTCTGCAGCAAGCTGTATGGTATTGGTCAGTTTTCTAGATTCACAACCGGCAATTTCTATAGGAAATAACCTTTTTTAGGATATTCCAAAAACGAAAGTAAGGTTATTTCCTAATAATCAAATCACTT
>CAZQZJ010000051.1:0-6545 GCA_964597775.1 uncultured Methanosarcinales archaeon | reverse complement strand
AATGTGCTTGAGGATATGAAATTGCGAGTACAGCAAATGAAAAAAGATGGTGCTCATTTTAAAATAAGTTTTCCTACCAGTCTTGAGCGAGTATGAGCAAGCGATATACAGGTGGTGGGCGCTTGCAATTGACAAACAGCGAGCGAGGGGAAGCAGCTCAAAATTCGTAAAGTTTATATATTTACACGTATTTTCACATATTTACACTCGAGGTGAGAGTATGGTAAACGTAACTTTAGCAGTTCCAACGGACATGAAGCACAAGATGGATGGCTTTGCAGAGATTAATTGGAGCGCTGTCGCAAGAGAAGCCTTCGATCAAAAAATAAGAGACCTTGAACTAATCAAGAAATTCAAGGCAGACAGCACCATGACAGAAGATGATGCTATCCGTATGGGCAGAGAACTAAACAAGCGGCTCGCAAAGAGAAGGTACTCAAAGTAAAATGGACTTAGGCGTGGATGCTAACGTCCTCTTTTCTATCCTGATAAAAAGTGGAAAGACAGAAGAACTTATGCTTGAGATAGACCTTCATCTTTTCTGCCCTGAATTCATATTCGAAGAATTCGAGAAATATAAGGCTGAAATTCTTAAGAAGACAAAAAGAACAGAGAAAGAATACAACGATGTCTTTGACGTTGTTAAAGCGAAAATAAAGACAATCCAGAACGAAGAGACAGAAAAATACATTGATGAAGCAAGGCGAATCTGTCCAGATAAAAAAGATGTTGACTATTTTGCTCTTGCATTGAAAATGAAATGCTCGATTTGGAGCAACGACAAGCCAATCAAGAATAAACAAAACAAAGTGAGAATCTACAACACAGAAGAATTAGTCAGGATGTTTTAGCTACAAATCCATTTTTTTTCTTGTTTTATTAAAGGAATGTATTCTGGATGTGGTGAAACTATTGTTGGAAGACCATAAGACATAAACATCAACAATCTGTTGCTGGAATGTCGATCAACAAGTAACGGAAGTCTTTTAAACATCGTGCTTGTACCATTTTATGCTGAGTCACTGACAAATAGATTGGTGTGCTCGGGGTGTGCGTATGCCAATGATTAGGATTGTGATGGGTACTAAGGATGGGAAATCCTTTCAAAAAGAGCTTTCTGAAGCACAGTCAAGTGTGTTTTTAGGTAAGGCAATTAAAGATAGAGTTTCTGGTGATGACATTGGACTTTTGGGTTATGAGTTTGTGATTACTGGAGGTTCTGATTCTTGTGGTTTTCCAATGCGTCGTGATATTCCAGGTTCTGGGCGTAAGAGGATTCTTGCAGTGCAGGGTGTTGGATTGCATAAAAAGGCAAAGGGTATTCGTCAGCGCAAGACTGTGTGTGGTAATACGATTCATGACAAGATTGCTCAGGTTAATCTGCGAGTTGAGAAGGTTGGTGCAGAGTCTCTAGTGCATACGCCTGCAAAAAAAGGTTAAAAAAAAAGAAAAATAATAAGCTAAATTATATTTTTAGCTCTTACTAGAATCTCTTCGGTCTTTTTTTTGCATAGCAATCGCGACAAAAGATTGGTCGATCGCCTGATGGCTTGAATGGCACTTCACATTCTGCTTTGCATTCTGAGCAGGTTGCCTTGTGCATTTCCCGAGGTCCAAAATTTCTTTCTCCAAATCCCATTCGATTCACCTTACTAGTTTCTTACTGTTTAAACATTCCTTAAAGAATGTTTACACCAGCTATTATATACCTCTTTATATTATTAGTGCTTTATTTGTACTAAATTCAAAAGATTTAAATCAAAACAGATCAACAAGAATTTCACGCGTGTAGAACAAATCCAGAGGAACACACATGAGTATCGTCGAAAAAATAACTGAGATCTTTTCATCACCAACCCAGTTCTTCTTATCTCTTAAGGAAGATGGTGTGGGTGAAGCGTTTGGGTATCTCGCTGTTGTAGGTATTCTTTATGCTGCGCTTGTAGGCTTGTTATATACTATAATGGGTACCATGATGAGTATCTTTGGCATGGGTATGGGCATGTTTGCCTCGATTGGTTCTTTGCTCCTGATCCTGATTCTGTATATTCTAATACTTGTGTTTAGTTTTGTTGGCGCAGCCATTGCTCATGTCTGGGCAAAGATATGGGGAGGATCAGGAAACTACTCTCACACGTATCAACTTATTGTTTATTCATCAACGCCAAATATGATTCTTGGCTGGATTCCTTTTATTGGTTGGCTTGCAGGTATCTACTCGTTAGTTCTCTTAATCATCGGCACCCAGCACATGCATGAATTGTCGCTTGCCAAATCTATTATCATGTGGATCGTACTAGGCGTTGTTCTAGGATTGCTTGCTATGATTCTTGTGTTTGTTGGAATTGCTTCTACATTGTTTCTAGCAGGAGCTGCAGTGGGTAGTTAGTATTTTTTTTGGTACCAAGAATATACAAGACACCAAACATTTCAGCAGGTCATATAGCACGTCGGTGCAGAGCGAAGATACTGAGATTCCCAATGAGTCGCAGAGTAGCGAAGGTGCAAGGTGGTTTAATAAGTATTCCTACCGGTCTTGAGCGAGCCTGCAGGTGAGCGATGACCGGTGGGGCGTAATCAAATTATAGTCTGTTTCTTTTTATGCTTTTAGCTGTTGGGCGATAAGTGCCTGTAACGGTGACCAAAAACCCTCTCATGTACTTCTTTTTCGATTAGTCATTGAGAGACTAAGACAGCCTGTCGAATTGGTTATGATCACCGTCAGGCAAATATTGTTCTGATTAGCGATAGCTATAAACTTTATTGGAGACAATGGCTAAGATTTGTGGGGTTTTAGGGTACTGTTATTGTTCCAACAACTATTTATACCAAAACACCTTACAAGTCGTATGAAGAGAACATTGCTGTCTCGTAGGGGGTTCTTATCAGGGCTTGCAGGGCTTGTTGCGTGTTATTCAATACCACAAGAAGTGTATGCAAAGAAGCCTGTTCTGTATGCCAAAACTGCCAAACAGGTTGTGCATACCAAACCAACAGAAGAAAACCCATATGCTCAAGAGTATCGTGATTTCTCGGCTGCATGGAAACAAGGACTTAATGCACCAAGAGAATATGTAGGATCTGATGATTCACCATTTGTCAAGAACTTTATTGTTCCAACATCTTATAAAGCAGAAGATGACAGCAGACCTAATTATTGGGAAGAAGAAATAAAAGACTATTCCCAGATTGAACAGACAATCTCATCGCTGTATAAAGCATTTACAGGAAGAGAATTTTTTGAGGATCTCACGGTGAATATGTATCCGCAAAAAGAGTTTGAAGAAGTCCTAAAAAAATATAATGTACAAGAGAATGACCTGGGTTTTACAACAAGAGAAATCCATCCAAAAGAAGGATGGACGTTCCAGGTCTTTCTACCCTATCTCCCACGTCTAAAAGCAGTAGCCTATGCAGCACATGCGATCCTAGGACATATACCATGTTCTTCAATGACAATTGAGGATGCGGAGATATGTGCAAGGATAACGGCTGCAACAACACTCAATTTTCTTAGCACGTATCAACATGCACCAAGTGAAGGTAATTATATGAATATCTTCATAAGAGTTATGACGGATATGATAAAAACGCCAAATGATAACTTACAGAAACAATTTATAAAGATCATGGACAATTTTGATGAAGAGTACAAACGAGAGAATAACATAGATCAGGGTCTTGATGATAATGAAAATCTTGAAGTCTATGTAAGAGCAAGGAATAGTATAAATAATAAAGGAACAGATGTAATAGAACGGTGATAAAACAGATTATTATTGTGTATCTTATTTTTGTTGATTGACTAACAGACGTGCCCCTTCCCAATATTCTGATGGTAATACATACACACGATTGGTATTTCCAACAATTTGCCCAATATAATAATCGTTAGATTTGTATATATTAAGATGATTTATCCCTCCGCGAAAGTTGTTAGCATAAAAATCAAGAAATTGATCTTTATAACTTGACTTTATGAAAACATCTGCTTTTTGTTTGTCTGAATCACTTAGAGAAGAGTAGGCTCTTTGCAATTTCCTCTCTACTTCAGAACGGACTTCAGAACGGATAAATTTAGAAAAGACGCCAGCAGGATTCGGGATATTAGGACTCACAGTTGATAACACAAGATTAGCCTGTTTCATATCCTCAATTAATTTTGAAGGGACCTTGCTTGTCTGAACATTTCCCATTGGAGAAATAATCTTCTCTGTGGATGATGGAATAATAGCTTGGTTAGCCCTATTCTGTGGTTTTGGTATATCTGTTATTGGTCCTCTTGTTGATTGTGTTCCTTTTACAATGGTTCGTGGTTTTTTATTATGTTGTGATGGTTGATTAACTGGTGGATTGTTTGGTTGTTGTTCTTTTGTTGATGCTATTTTTTCTATCTCATTTGTCTTTCTTATTGTTGGTGCGTTGGTGAGAAGTCCATAGTTGGTTAGGTCCTTTGTTTGCGGTGTTCCAATTTCTTGAGCAATCTGATGATAATATCGATTCATGCTTGGATACAACGTAGTATAGCGTACTTGTCGTGACCCTTGTTCAGAGCCTCCTGTATTGGCCCATGCTCCAATTTGATCATTGATCTTATTCAACTCTTGGAGAAGAGCAGTCTTTTCTTTATCACTTCTGGAGGGATTATTAACATAATTCTTCACAGCATGGAGTCGTTCTCTTGCTGCTGACAAAGGATCAAGTGGTTCAATTTTTTTTTGAGAACTAAATTGTCCTGATGGGGATGTGGTTACACTTGTGGCAATAGGAGCAGGAGGAACAACAGCCGACACTGCTGCTCTTGGGGTATCATCAGACTCTGGCGCTCCACCTGTCTTGATAGTGCCTGAAGGAAAAAGAGCAAATTTTTGAGAGACTACATTCTCAGATTTTTCTGAAACCGAAGGTTTAAATAAGTAGTCAACCTAGATGGCAAGATACCAAAGCATTGGATTTGTTTCAGAGACGCAATCATGACCAATCGTACATTGCTTACAGGAACCTTGGCAGGAATTCTTTCAGGGATATCTTATTTTTCTACTTCCTCTCTTGCAAAGGAGCCATCTGTTCAGCCCTCACCTACACCGTCTGCATATTCACTGGAGGATATTGCAACACTTCAAGAAAAGATGAGGGATGTGTGCGTGAGGGGCGGTCGATATCTTAAGCACATAGGAAGAATTGAGTTTGAAAAAGATATAGTTGCTAATTTTTCTGAACAGAGTGATGAGGAACTTCGCGATCCAAACTATGTTGGTGATCCCTATTATAAAATAGTCCGCAGTTTTTCCAGTTTCATCCCAATTATTTTCCGCAAAAACTATGTTCTCATTGTCGGACCAGATAGAAAGCCGGCATCATATGAATATTTTTCTTATCATAATCCCGGTTCACTTTCAAAATTTTTAATTAGATCATACGAAAACATCCAGCAAATCTGTCAAAAAGCAGAAACCGGCCTTGAAACATATGTAAATGTGATCGGAGACACTACATTTATCACTAATATTAGAACTAAGATTCGAATCAAGAACAATATCACTGAAAAGGTTTTTATCGCAGAAGAGATCATAACAACTGGTTCTTCACAAACAAATCAAAACGTGGAGATTGAAGATGCTGAATTAAGTTTTGAGAAGTTCAGGCGAAAATTTCTAATTCAACCTATCCAACACTTTCCAAAGCAGTATATGATTACCATTGATAATGTGACGATTGGGGTTCATGATGATCAAAGATTCGAAAACAGTCTACAAGAGGATGAATAGGTTTTCTTATTTTTTAATCAGTAAGTCAGCCACTTCTTGATACTTCTTAGGGTAAATAAGATAGGTTGGCTTGCCTTGGATCTGGATGACGACTGAGGCTCCCACCACCTTAGTTGTTATAGTATTCATTTTTCCTATATCTAGGTTTTGTGACACGAAACCAGCAACTTTACTCAAGTAATTCTGGCGAAATTCAATATCCAACTGCCTAAGATCAGGGCGTTCACTTCGTAGTTTTTTTGAATTTGATTGAACTGTCGACACGAATTTACCACGGATACGATCTGGAGTGACAGAAAAAATAAACATATCTCTCGGGACATCTTTTTCTTGTGTCTTCAGAATTGGCGCCTTATTTATAATGGCTCTCACCTCTTCGCTTAATGATTGGGCTGAAAAGACACCTATTGGGATTACTGGTCCAGGTTTTTTCCCTCCACTTATTCTTTTTGTTGTATCTTCTTGTTTTTCTGGAGCAGCAGGCATTTCTTTTGCCACATCTTGTCCCTTCTTTGTTTCTTGAGTTACCTTTTTTCTCTCAGAAGCAGCAGGTGCTTTGGGAAGAACAGAAGGCGATCTCTTATCTTCAACATCCGAATTTCTTATTAATTCTTTTCTTTCTACAATGGTTCTTGATTTTTTAGATTGTGATGGTTGATTAAATGTGGAAGGGGTTGATGGTTGTTCTTTTGTACTCTCCGTTTTTTTGGCGTTGTTTTGGTTAGTGGATTGGATACCGTAGTTTGTTAAGTCTTTGAGTTCTGTTACTCCAAGCGC
>CAZQZJ010000050.1:0-6584 GCA_964597775.1 uncultured Methanosarcinales archaeon | reverse complement strand
GTGATTTGATTTCTCAAATGGGTTCATACCCCGATGCTCTGCATCGGATATATTTTACCCATTTGAGATTAAAAAATACCCCTGGGCTCTGCCCAGGTTGGGATTTTTTATTATTAGGAAATAACCTTACTTTCGTTTTTGGAATATCCTAAAATTAAGGTTATTTCCTATAGCTAATAGTTTCAGAGCATATTTTGAGATAATGTGGAAGAATTCCAAGTCATAAAAGATTAAAACCATGATCTTTATATATCTGCATGTATTATTATCTTTGCTCATGGCGCTTGTTAAGCTTTACAAATTGGTTGATGATCCTTGTTTTGGGCTTAAGCACGATATTATTGATCAGTGTACTGCTTGTTGGATTAAGAAGTCTTGTGCTACTAAGTACAGAAATCGCCATCATGCATGAAAAATTTGGTCACGTCAAATTTTTTCATTAGATCTGTTGGATCTCATATAATATTCTTGTTCCTATGATCCCTTTTAGCGTGACTTCGCGCTTTGAGAGTGTGAGGTGTTGTGTGTTTATCACATTTTTTACTTCTAGGTCATCTCCAACACGTTGTGAGATAATGATTTCTCGTTTTCCAGCAAGTCCTTGGATTCTTGCTGCGATGTTCACTGTTGTTCCAAAGTAGTCAAGAATTTTGTTGAGCATGACTGTGATGCATGATCCTGTGTGAATGCCTATTTTGATATAGGAATCTCCGTGAACATCCTCTTGCTGGTTAAATTGGTCAAATGCTCGTTGTAGTGCAACTGCGCAGTTTACTGCATCTGCAGGTTTAAGAAATGTTGCCATGACTGCATCGCCAATGGTCTTGATGATTACTCCTTTGTATTTTGGTATATAATCAAATAGGATGTCAAAATGGAGTCTTACAAGGTTAAATGCAGAAACATCGCCTCGTTGGGTGTAGGTTGCTGTTGAGTCTGCAAGGTCTGTGAAAAGGAGCGTGATGTTGTTGATAGCCAGTCCTTTTCCTGGTAGTGGTGCTTGATTTCCAAATAGTCTACGAAATTGGGCGTTATTAATTACTTGAATAGCAAGCACTGCTTTTGCAGGATCATATCTTGTTGATTTAGATATCTGCCTAATCGATTGATTGGTAGAGAAGTAGACATGCATGTTTGAGTCAATGGTGTTGGTGTAAGTAATGTTGCAGTTGTTACAGAATCCTTTCTGATCTATATAAGATAAGTGCTGGGTGTTTTGGTGTGGCATATGGCATGTTGGACAAGAGGATTCAAAGCGAAAGTCTATGATGCCAATAGATGCTGCGTTAAGTAAGATATTAATAATCTCATTTAGGTCGTAGTTCCATATCTTCGCAAGGTTATATGGGTTGATGATTTTAATCTCCTCAGTTGGTGCTTTGCAAAGAAAGTCATTGAGGCGCTGTGCATCAGATAAAGGAATTATTTGAGCAAGTCTAGTAAGTAGTGATGTGGGAAAGAACAGTTCTGATAATGCCATAAAGAATAGGAAGTTGGTGGTTGTTTTTAAATCTCAGTGTTGAATCTGATGTTAGCAGAGATCTTGTTAAGGCAATCGATGTATTGTTTGGTTTTGTTGTAGATGTGTTGGTAGTCTTTTCCTTTGATATCTTTAAGGTCACGATTTGTGATTCTTTTTTCAATAGTATAGAGTTCGTGAAGAATGTTTGCTGTTTTTTTGTCAATGTGCTGTCCAGGAATCAATACAGTTCCAACAAGGTGTATGGCGTCTTCAGGTGAGAGTGGTGTTTTTCCCATTTTTTGTAGGATTGAATGGGTGGCGTCTATTGCTGCCCAGTACAGGTCAGTGGTTGCTTGGAGGATATGGAGTTTTGCTCTGATAATGGTTTGTGGTGCGCGTAGAAAATAGCTCCAGATGCTTTCTTTGGTTGGCTTAATCTGGTTTGTTTGAAGGAGTTTTTGTAGGGTTTGGACAAAACGTGTTTCAAGAAGTGGAACACCATCCCGAAGTATATTGATTGCAATCGGGTCGCCGTTTGTGATGTATTCAAAAAAGCCAGAGAGTTTTAGTGTATTGATATGAATTCTTCTGGAGGTTTGTTCTGCTGCTTTTCTTGCAAGAATGCGGTATACCTCAATAGCTTCTGTAGAGAGATTTCGAACGCGATCATCGATGATGACAAGCACGTCGATGTCGCTTCCGTAGATGCTTTTGCTTGGTGTGCGAGCTGCTGATCCAAAAAAAATAACTTCAAGAAGAAGCTCTTTTAGTTCGTCTTTGAGTATTTTGGTAAATGAGAGAGCAAGTTCACGATCTACTGCATTGTATTCTCTAGGTTCGTGTTGGTATGCATCATATGCCATATATGTGAACCCCAAAACATGCTATATAAATATGTGTTACTATTATATAATAATGACACAATATATTTATATGGCGGCTCAGCCTAAAGTCTAGATGAAAGATAGCATGGAGCAGTTTAATCTAAAATGATGTCAGTTAAGCGTGCACAGCCAAAAGATGTCACACGTCTTGCTCCGCTGTGTTTGGAATATGTGCGGTATGAGCATGCCCTTAATAGTCAGGTTTCTGTTCCAAATAAGGTAGCAATGGCAAGGTCGCTTCGTAAAGAGCTTGCAAAAAGGGATGTTGCATATATGCTAGCTGAGGATGCTGGTGCTTTGCTTGGGTTTGTACATGTGAGTGTAAGGCAACAGGATCATATAGGGCATATTGATGCAATCTTTGTGCGCAAGATCGCGCGCAAGCGTAATGTTGGAAAATTGCTGTTGTCTGCCGCTCTAAAATTTTTAAAGGAGCATAGGGTAGAGATAGTCAAGACCTTTGTTCCAGTGGCGAATAAGCAGGCGCTTTCCTATTGGGAACATCAGTTCTTTAAGATTTCTGGGTTTGAACTAGAGAAGAATATTGAGTGAAAAAAGTAGAGCAACAAGTATTGTAACTGATTATGTAGGACTGGATGCAGATGCACTTTCTGTTCTTGCTTACGCTGCTTGGCAAGGAAGATTTGATGAATTTGCTAAGAAAATTGAAAAGCATTATCAAGAAAGCTTATCATATGTGCATCCAGAAGCAAGAAGTATTGCACAAATTCCAGGAGCAGTTCGAGCAGAAAGATTTTTCTTAAGTTGTTATAAATTAAGCTGCTGTTGAAGTAATTTATAAAACAAAAGAACAATTTAATGGAGCAATAGTTTACAAAGCAAATGGCAAGTACATTTTTAGAGATTAAAGCCTTCTTTATTCCAGTTGCACTTCACTCCAGAGTTTCCAATCATTAGATGGAGCATAGGCTCCAACGATAAAGAGTGGGTTGTAGGTTCGTCCAACATAGGAGTTTTGTACATCTCCCCAGCGTCCTGGAAATGGTGCTCCGTAGCCTAGTCCTGGGAAATGTTTTGGTCCGATTGGTGAGCCAAATGCTTCCCAGCTTTTGAGCAGGATTCTGTTTTGTCCAAATTTTTCTTCTTCATGTCCTTCTGAGACTATAAATCCGTCAAATCCTTTCTCCTTAAAGATTTTGACTGCGTCAACAACTGGGAAGATGCCTTGTCCTGGTGGTAGGTGTCCGTGTGCTCCTGATGCAGAATCTACTGCTTGGATTGCTCCTACTACATCTGATTCTGCAAGTTTTTTTGTTTGTTCAAGATACCATTTTTTGAATTCTTTGGTTCTGTCATCTTCTGATTCTCCTGGGATTCTTCTGAAGTGGTTAAGCCACATGCCAAGGTGTGCTGTGTCAAAGAGTCCTTTGATATGTTTGTGTGCTGCCTCTTCTGCTTTTTTTTGGTTGTTAGCAAATTCTTCGTTGTAGTATGGATTTTTTTGTTCATTAATCTCTTTTTTGGTGAGGAGTTCAATCATTTTTTTACGTGAACTCTGCACTAATTCAATGAATTCCTCTGGGTGTCCTCCCCAGGTTCCTGGCCAGCCAAGTTCTGGTCCAACATAAAGTGGGTTGTTTGTAAGCACGTTTTTGTTGTTTCTTGTTTCTGCCATGGCGTGGATGCCTAGTTCTGCATAGGATTGGATGCTTTGTTGTTTGGCATATTTGTCTGCACTAATCGTGTTTTGTTGGTAGCGTTCGTATTGTTTTAGTTCAAGTTCTTGTCCTGTGGATTGTTCCCTGATGTATTCAAGATCATTTTTTAGTTGAGAGATTGCTTCACTTAGTGCTTCGCTTGGGAGTTTGCCTGGTGCAGGTGGTACAAGCCCTCCAAATTCGCTTTCAGCACGCTTTCGCATTAGCATCTTTTCTTCCTCACTTGCACCTTTTTCTATCTCATCATAGAGTCGTTTGGATTTTTCAAGGCGTTTTAGTTTCTCGACACTGTCTTGGAATCTGGTAATGTACTGTTTTGAGAGCCCTCTTGCAATGCGCATGCGTGAATCTACTGTTGCCTTGAAGAATTCCTCTTCTGGAGTGACCTTCTGATTGTCGTTTAGTTCTCGCCCAAGTTCTTTTTGTTTTTGAGCATTCTTGCGCTCTGCCTCTTGTTTAAAGAATTCGTATCCTTCTTCTTTTACCTTGAATTCGTTCTTTACAGGATCAAAGTCAGGCACTCGGTCTGTTTCAGGAACCCAGTTGCCAATATAATCTGTGTAATCTCCCTCTTTAAGCAGGTGTCCATTAGCATCAGTTTGCTCTTTGCCTTTGTGTCGTTTCCATTCTGGCACAGGCACTTTTTTATCTACTTTAATCTCTTGAACCATGCTTCCGTCTCTGGTGTCAACAAGATATTTGGTGCCGCTTGATTCTTCTCCTTCATATGCTCTGAATTCATAAAATCCTTTGTCTGTTTTTTTATTCCAGTTTTGATCATAGATAGTGCGTGGGAATTCCATTGATACAATATCTACTCCGCCGCCTTGAGCAACATCTGCTGCAAATCGAATAGCATCCATGACTTCTTGGCGATCATCATGGAGTTTTTGTTTGTTGAATTTCTGTCCGTCAAATCCTGATAGGTTGCTAATAGAGCCTGTTGGCATTTCAATACCGACAAGTTTTACCTCATTTGCTTTGAGTTTTTCTCGTAGTGCCTCGCGAACCTCTTTGCCATATGCCTTTGGTCTGCCGCCGATAACTGCTTGTGAGGATGTAGTAAGGACAAGCTGGATAGTGTTTGCTCCGCTGCGAACAGCGCCCTCAACATTTTGTACAAGATTAGCTCCTGTTGCTGGATTAGTTTCAGGAACTGTCATGCCCAAATCCTTGATAGGAACTACAGGTTCTTCAAGAGTTGGTGTTTCATCGGTACTAATCTGGCCTTGGTAATAGCCTCGATCCATTGGTTGTTGATAGTTAAATATCATAGGGGTATAATAAAAAAGGAGGTTAATGAGGTTTGCGGTTTTGTTCAACAAATCTATCGCTTAGGATCAAATTCTGACTACAAGGTAGGGGAGCAATAAGGTTAAGTACGTTGTCTAGATCTTTTAATGTCCCTAAAAAGTGAGTAATTTTTTAAAATTATTAGCAAGGGAAAACTCTTATCACCTTACATACAGTGCTTTGTCTGCGTTCTCGTTATGTGCCAAAGTATCTGCTGCTAAAACGCGATTTTTCTCACGCTGTTCATTGTCTTGTTTTCTGCCTGTGGCGTGTTGATAAAATGTGTCAAGGCTTGTGTTGCCGCTTTTTTGTTCTTGTCGTCCTGTTGATTGTTGGTAGAATTCGTCAAGAGTTTGTGCTTTTTGTTCACCTGCTGCTGTGTAGATAATAGGGCCTCCGCTTTTTTGTTGTTGGTTGTAGAATTCTGCAAGTTGGGCATCTGCTGGTTTGTTTTGTTGCGGTGTCTCTTCAATTGTTTCTTCAAGTGTGGTTGTTGGTGTTTGTATGATGTTTTCAATTGTTTCTTGTTTGTTTTGTGGTGTTGGTTTTGTTTCAGAAAGAGTCCATGTTTGTATCTCTTTGTTTTCCTGTGGTTTTTCCTCTGTTTTGACTGTAGATTCAATGCCTTCTTTTCTAAGTTCTGTTGTTGGATCTTTGATAACTGGTTTAAGTGTTTCTTCTACCTTGGTTGCAACAGCCTTCTTCGCATCATCAGATCTTTTGTGTTGTGAAATTATTCGCACTTTTTTTGTCATGGATATTCACAGGTGTGGAGGATTTAAATAGGTTATGTGGATAATAAGGTGTCACATAATTAATGTGTGTACTCTGCTTGATCTAGAACTAACTATTTATGTAACACTCTAGAATGCATCTGAACATTTTTCTATCACTATTTCAGATAAAAAACATGCGAAATGGACAAGTAACTGTTTTTATAATCATTTCCATAGCAATCCTCTTTGTCTTAATTAGCATAGCATCTAAAAAAGAAAAGAAGCTCACGATGGTGACATGTCAGGATGTCACCAGTGTTTCCACTGGTTGGTAAGCGAAAGCGCATTTCAATTTTTTATTGATGTGGTGACATCCTGAGCATGCTCAAGAACCACCGCTGTCATACCATCTGTGTTGAGCGATTGCTAGCGAGCGATCACCGGTGGTTCTTGACAGGTATCAGACCGGACTGATAAAAAGATCGCCACTCGTCAGAGAACTTTGAAAAAACAAGGCAAAGCCGAGTTTTTCAAAGTTCTCAATTGTGTT
>CAZQZJ010000049.1:0-6636 GCA_964597775.1 uncultured Methanosarcinales archaeon | reverse complement strand
TTTTTAGCGACGAAACAACACAAGACACCCTTATTGCCCAAATCACACGATCAAATGGCTCAAGATTTAACACAACCATGAGTCTCCTTACAGGAAACACCTATAATGCAAGCATCTTAACTACAATAGGAGATTCACCAGGACAATGGAACATCACCTTTATTGGAAATGACACCAACACTAATACCAACAACACGATACAGACCAATTTCACAGTCAATGACAACACAGTGCCTAGAGTAACTAATATCAGCCCAAGTTCAGGACTTAGTTTTAATCAAAGCACTAACATTAGTATCTCAGCAAATGTGACAGACAACTTTGCAGTTGATACTGTGTTAGCTAATGTAACATTGCCAAATGGAACAATTCGCAGTATTACACTACGAAACAACAGCGGAAACATAGACATCTGGAACAACACATTTACAGAAACACGTTTACCAGGAACCTACAATGTCACATTTATAGCAAATGATACGCGTAGCAATATCAATAGCTCAGTCACAACATTCTTCATATCTAATGATACTACTAACCCAACAGTTATATCAACAGGATGCGCTCCATTTAATGGTAACACATCTAACATTATTCGATGCACTGCAACTATTATTGACGAATCGATTATTAGCGTCCTTGCAAATGTTACTGCATCAACTGGAACTCTTCTTCAACAAACCATATCTAATAATTCAGCTACCTACAATTTTAGTTTCTCTACAACCCAAATAGTTGGCCAATACAATGTTACATGGTTTGCCAGAGATAGTACTGGCAATTTTAATCGCAGTAATGACACCTTTAGCATCAATGATCCTTTTGCTCCACGAGTAACTTCACTTGAGCCAGTACTTGACTCTAATCTTAGTGTGAATGATAGCATACGCATTGCAGCCAATGTTACTGATACTGGGATTATTGATACAGTGCAAGCAAATATCACACTTCCAAACGGATCTATTGTTATTCTCATTCTTAGCAACAGCACCAAAGATATCTACAATTCAACATTCAATAACACACAACTCAACACCACTTACAGCGTTATCTTTATAGCTAATGACAGCAGTGCAAATACCAATGCAACACAGAGAACCAACTTTACATTGTTTTATACAGATGTCAGCGCTCCAACAATCATTACTCCTATCTGTACACCTTTTAATCTTCTTATCAATCAAAGCACATTTTGCAATGCAACAATCACAGATAACACACGCATCACAGAAGTTATAGCCAACATAACACAACCAGATGGAAATATTCTTAACAATATCACAAATACAAACACCACAATCATCTTTAATCTTACTTTTACAAACACAAGTACAAATGGAACATACACTGTTCGATGGTTTGCAAAAGACCCAAGCAATAACACACAAAACTCAACAACAACATTCATAGTTGGAGATACCAGACCACCAAATATCACTCTTATTAGACCAATTCAAGCAGACAACTTTACCCAACTTGCTAATGTCAATATCACAGCTAATGTAAGCGATGACTTAGGACTCTCAACTGTTACTGCTAATATAACACGACCAGATTCTAGTATACTCACAATCCAGCTCTTTAATGGAAGCCCATTTCAAGGCAACTTTATCACAACACTTGACGGAAATTATACCCTAAGAGTCATAGCAAATGATACCACAGGAAACACTAATATTAGCCCAAGTGTCACCATTATCACCAATGATACACTTGGACCAGCAATAATTGTTATTGTACCACAAATCTCAACCAATTTTATATACGATGATATAGTTGTAATCACAGCACGCATCAATGATAGTACTGGAGTATCAAATGCTAGCATCAACATCACCTACCCAACAGGTATTGTGCGCAGCATCAACCTGAGCAACACAACAGCAACAACATTTACCAACACATTTGCAACCAATAACGAATTTCCATCAGGAACATACACCATCAGATTCATTGCAACAGATCTTTTTGGATACAGAAATGATACAGTCACTACCACATTTATTCTCAACCCACCACAATCAGGAGATGAACCTGGAGGTGGAGGAGGTGGAGGAAGAGAAATATCAGCACAGGCACTTACTTGTGGCTACACCTGTACGATAGGAGAACAACGATGTAACAATAATGGAGTAGAGATATGTAGCACAAATCAAAGCAAATGCCCTACCTGGGAGATTATACAACAATGCTCAACAGATGAACTATGTAACAACAGTAACTGTATTGCAGCATGTACTGAAGATTGGGAATGCACAACATGGAACAACTGCACAACAGATCTGCATCAAAGAAGCTGTGTTGACAAAAATAATTGTAACACTACTAAAACACAACCTAGCCTTATAGAAAGTTGTTCAGAAATTAGCAGCAACTTATCAATGTCGGCGGCAGCAAAATCAATTCCAACACTTTATGAGCAAAAAACAAAAACCTTAGACACAACCAAAAATATACTTTTTAACAACCTATGGTGGCTGCTTATGCTAATTGTAGCAGCAGGATACAGTTATTATCTTGTACAAAAACCACAAACCAGAACATTACCACTGCACAAAACAAAAACTACACTTCTTTATAAGATAAAAAGAGATAATCATATCAAAATACTCCAAACATATAAAACACTCCAAGCATATAAAACACTTCAAACATATAAAACACTCCAAGCATATAAATCACTCCAAATATATACAACACAAATATACAAACATATCTCAACTATACTTGTTAATGCCAAAGAGTACTCACATAATTGGATTCTTTGGCTTGTAAAAAAATACAAAAAATCCCAACACAATATCTCTTCTAAATCTAAGGATAGTATACAAATTCTTGATCCAAACAAAACAAACACGCTATTTGTACCTTATCACTATGTCACAGATGCCTCTATTATCATAAAAAAACTTACAACCACTTCACATCCTAACCTATCTTCTTATCCACCAGTTGTTGTGACTCTTTGCAAAAAAGCACTTATTGATGCATCAAAAGGAAAACAAGTTCCTATACAAGATGTTAGGATCAGAGAATCATATGATTATATTGGATATTCAACACTTATAAACCTAATACACCGCATGGCACGCGGACGCAGCATAACAACAAACATACCACATCAAAACTTAGCCATAACTAAGACAGTTGAAGAATATATTGACCTAGGCCAAATAAGTCCTGAACTTGAAACATTTTCACCAAACACATACATACACAAAATTGAGATTCTTACACAGCAAGACCTACGCCACGCACTTAAACACATCAGATCTGAGACCTGCGTTCTTCTTATCAACATTCATAATCTTAGAACCAACAAGCCAGAACAATTCAAGACATATCTTAAAGAAATCAAACGAGTTGTTCAAATACACTCAGGAGATATGCTTGCCTTAGGAGAAAGATCTATTATTGCAACATCCAGAGGAATTAGCATCGAGAAAAGGTATTAAGCATGAAAATACACCACTAGATAGTGGTTAAATATAGGAAGATTTATATAGGTCCTCAGATTATACACCTCTTGACCTACTAAAATAAAGGCCTTATGAGTGAAGCCCCCATATTCTTAGTATGTCAACACACAGACAAACACACACCAGAGGATCTAGACTATGATAGAAACCAAATCCTGCCCAGACTGCGGACACAGCGCATTCTTCCAAAACAAAGACCGAGGAGAAGTCATTTGTAGAAACTGTTCATTAGTCATTGCAGAAACAATGGTAGATATTGGAGAAGACACAAGATCCTTTGATGCTGAAGATTTTGAGAAAAAATCACGAACAGGAGCTCCTTTTGATCCACGAGTTGCAAATAATCTTGTCACAGCCATTGGAAATCGAACTGACCTACACAAACTTGACAAACGAACCAAACTACTTATGCAACGCATCTCCAAAAAAAATACTTGGACAAGTTCATCATTAGAAGTCAACCTTAACACTGCATTTGGAAACATGCGACTTATCGCATCATTTCTTAAACTGCCAGAATCAGTAGAACGCGAAGCAGCAATGATATACAGACGTGCAGCTGAAAAAGGACTCACAATCAAACGATCTATTGAAGCAATAGTTATCTCATCACTATATATCTCATCTCGAATTTATGGATTACCAAGAACAATGGATGAATTTGTCAAAGCAAGCAAAATCGAAAAAAAAGTCCTTGGCAAGACCTACAAAATGATTGCCCGAGAGTTGAACCTTAAATTAGTACCTGCAAACCCACTTGATTTCATCAACAAATTTGGATCAATGCTTTCCCTCTCTGCAAAGGTTCAAACAAATGCTATTAAAATAGCAGAGCGAGCAAAAGCAAAAGAGTTAACCTCAGGACTCTCCCCAGTATCTGTTGCTGCAACATCACTATATTTATCAGCACTAAAAGAAGGAGAAAAACGAACACAAAAAGAAGTCTCAGAAACAACTGGAATTACAGAAGCAACACTAAGATCAAGGTGCAAAGATTTTATACGAGAACTTAAAATAGGCATCAGAATCAGATAAGAAGAGGCTATATGACTACTGTTGATGATTGTCTGCATGATGAACTTATTGATTTTGCAGATCAATTTAGTGATGAAGGACACTTTGTCTTCTCCTATATTAACTGCATAAACTGTGGATCAACTTATACACTTAAAGAAAAAGGTTCATACAGATTCCCGAATAAAGATCAATATTTTCCTAAACAAGCTATCCAAGATAAATCTGGAAAAATAAAAGTTATCTATCAAAGACAAGTTCAAAGATTCTATCCAATAATGTATGATAACAAAAAGTAGTGATCTCATTTGTGATTATATCCTCCTTACCAAATCTAAGTACATCGAAGCCCACAACATTCCTTCATCTGCATGATACAACAAAGACTGATATGGGGCAGTACCATTTGGATTGTATACTTCAATAAAATTGTGCAATTGCTTGATCTTATTAGAGTATAAATCCAGATACTTTCTTGCCTGCTTTTTGTCAAATTCTGATATAATATCAATATACACAAAACCAAGATGAGGCCAGATACAATCAAGTTCCCAATTCTTCACCACACCATTAAAAGGCACTTCCCTTATATTTGCATTGCCATTGGTATATTTAAGAGGAAATGGTTTGTCTAAACCAGCATTTTGAATCGACTTTAAGGCAAGATTTCTTAGCTTTTTCTTTTTTACTACTCCAAACCAGAATGGATACAGATTTGCATCAGATGAAACATAATCATTACCTGAAAGATCATCTCTAAAGAATTTCTTGTTCCAATAATATTCTACTAAGCGATCATTGCAATCGTATCTTCTTAAAGGGTTTTCAAGACCTAATAGGTCAGTTTCATTTGAGAGCATTGCCACCATAGTCATATCATAACATGAGGCATCACGAATAGCATAATCTTTCATTGATGAAAAATGTTTCTTTTGCTTGATTATCCCAGTTTTTGGATCTATAACTTCTTTGTGGAAATGATGAACCTGTTTTTGGAGAAATGACTTGTAGGTGTGCATAATATTTTTATCCTCACTAAGACGAATACTTCTTATAAGATAAGCAACTGAGTCAGGAGAGTACACATTAGGAAAGTTAAATGGAATTCCTCCTGGAGAGATTGCAACAGTTATTGCACCATCTCTTTGATACTTACTAAGAGCATACTTAAGGGTTGCACAAACCTTTTGCCCAAAACCTAAACGCAACAATGCCTTAGTACACCAGCCAAAATCTCTTGCATAAAACTCTCTAAAATGTCCAACAGATGTCTGCAAATATGTTTGATTCCAACAATCATTCACGATCTGACTACATATCTTCTCTACAGAACCAGGATATTTCTTGATCCCATGTAAACGACGTAATTGACAATGCATTAAAATACGCAGCCCCTCAGCGATAATCCTATATGATAACATGGATCAAGAAGAAACAAACCTATTTTTATAACTATAGCCAGTTGATTAAATATATAGAAAAATGAATCAACTGGCTAATAAGCAAGTTGAGTAGATTCAAGCTAGATAAGTATCGTGCTCAAGAAGTTTAATTGTTTACTCAACTTGCTATATCACTTTGCCTTCTTTACTAGGATAGACCACCCACATGGAATCTTAAATGAGGCACGCTTAAGCGCCTTTCTACCAAGCTCTATATTATTCTCGTTAAGTTCCAAACGCATAATCTCCTTACCTTCTTTGATCTGAGCAGCCAAACCAATAGGTTTACCAAATGAGTGCGCCATACCTGTACTCATACGATCAGCACCAGCACCAGAAGCAAGCGGATTCTCTCGTAAGATATGATGAGGATATGCCAAGATCTTAAACCGATAATCAGTCTTAGGCAAATTCTTTTCCAACAAACGATTTGTGGTTTGTCTTGCAGACTCAATAGCCAAATCACGAATCTGCAACTCAGATTTAGCAACTAAAGAAAGTGTGTGAGAAAACTTCTTATTTTCAGAACCCATATCAAAACGCACCACGCGACACACAGGTCTAGCACGCACAAATGATTTTGCACTGTATTTTGAATATCTTGTGTATGGGCGTTCCATAGAACGATACGAGACAAACTTACGCGCACGAGCCATATCTAGAGAGAACCCTGCGGCTATTTAAAAAGGTTTCTTCATTCC
>CAZQZJ010000048.1:0-6659 GCA_964597775.1 uncultured Methanosarcinales archaeon | reverse complement strand
GGAGTTAGCTAAACTCAAAGATCACAACACCCAGTGAGTTTCCGCGCAAAGCCTACCAAACCAGCATATTAATAAATCAAGTAGTGCTAGTGATTTTATGTTGCTTAAAAAAACAGGTTTTCCACAAGAAGATGAATTAGTGCTTTGCACTGTGACAAATATACAGTATCATTCTGTGTTTGTAGTACTTGATGAGTATGGAAAATCTGGTATGATTCACATCTCTGAAGTAAGCCCTGGAAGGATCAGAAACATTCGTGAATATGTAAAAGAAGGCAAGAAAGTTGTTTGTAAAGTCATGCGTGTGCATGAGCAAAAAGGCTACATTGACCTCTCACTTCGAAGGGTAAATGAATCACAACGTCGTGCAAAACTTAGTGAGGTCAAACAAGAACAGCTTGCAGAGAGTATTATTGAATACATTGCAAAAAAAAGGAAAATAAATGTAGAAGCTTTTTACAAACAAGTAGGAGAAAAATTGATCTCCAAATATGGAGGACTCTTCCCAGTTTTTGAGCAAGTTTCGCTTGCAGATCATGATCTTAGCATTGATGGTCTTGAGAAGACTCTTGCAGATGAGCTTACAGCAATTATTAAAGCGCGTATTAAGTCGCCTGAGGTAGCAATTCATGGCTCTCTTAAGTTAATGTCTCATGAACCAAATGGTATAGAGATTATTCGTGAAAGCCTTATCTCAAATAAACAGGAGGACATCACTATAAAATATTTGGGTGCTGGCTCATTTGGTGTAACTATAACAAGCAAGGATTATAAGATAGCTGAAGGGTTGTTAGACAGATTTGTTGAGGGTGTAACAAGCTTTATGAAAAAAAATAAATCAACTTGTGAATGGGTGCGTGTGCCATGAATCAACTCCTTATGTGCAAGTCTTGCTATTCTTTTACACTAAAAGAACAATGCATATGCGGTGCAAAGACATATTCACCAATTCCTCAAAGATACAGCCCTGAAGAGAAATATGTTGAATTAAAGAGGCAGGCAAAGGAAAACGACCGTATTGCTGCAGGACTATTATGAGCGTGTGGAAACTTCAAACAGTAGGAGAATTACCAAAGTCCCTGCACAAACCAGTTCTTATTGAAGGATTGCCAGGGATTGGTAATGTAGGTAAGGTTGCAGCTGATTTTCTAATTGAAGAACTAAATGCAAAAAAGATGTATGCTTTTGTATCCAATACCTTTCCACATTCAGTATTTGTAAACGAGAACAACCTTGTAGAATTGCCTTCAATTGAGATGTATTATAAAAAATTTGATGGAAGTAAACCAGATTTGCTTATCTTAGTAGGAGATGTTCAGCCAATTGATGAGGTTTCATGTTATGATTTCTGTGAGTTAGTGCTTGATGTAGTTGCGCAGTTTGGAGGAACCGATGTCATCACTTTAGGAGGAATTGGGTTGCAGATGATTCCAAAAAAGCCAAAAGTGTACTGCACTGGAAATTCACGAGATGCTGTAACAAGATGGACAAAAGGTACAACTGCGTTATCAAAACTTTACGGAATTGTCGGTCCAATTGTTGGTGTTTCAGGCGTGCTCCTTGGGCTAGCTGCTCGTAGAAGAATCCCTGCAATTACCTATCTTGCTGAAACCTTTGGTCATCCTATGTATTTAGGTGTGAAAGGATCTTGTGAAGTATTATCAGTTATGAAAAAGAAATTAGAACTTGATATTGATGTTACTAAAATGGAAAAGGATATTGAAGAAATGGAAAAAGAGGTATTAAAAAAGACAAAAGAGATCTCTGATGTTTCACGAAATTCTGCAGTCAGAAAACTACGCGGCAGACTAGGCAAGGAAACAAGTTATATTGGATAAACTAAATCCTTATAAAGAACCTTTTTTTCCATCTTAATATGGAAGATCTTGCTGTGGGGTTGGGGTTGTGGCATGAGGATGTGCAGCGTATTATTGACGGCTTTATGTATGGTAGGAATCCGAATCTGCGAGAGCATAAAATTGAGCGTCTAGATGAGATTTATTGGCCAAGAGCATTAGAGCTACAGGTTGGAAGCCTTGATCTTTTTACTGCACGTCAAAGAAAAAGGGTGCAGTTTGGATACAATGATTTTTCCCCAGACGCATCTGTTCAATTCTTTGAAGAGTTAGTTTCTAATTTGAATGAAAAGAAATTTGTTAGTTTCGAGGATCTCCAAAATCTAACAACACAAGGTGCTATTCACAAAACATTTGATTGGATTAGAGCAAAACAATACAGGGGTGTTCATTCTTCTGATAGTGTTTATGACAAACAGTTTGAAAGGGTTATTCCGTGTGATTTGACTCATCCTGATGATAGTATTCAGCAATTGGCTATTTGGAAATACAAAAGTCTTATGAACCTTGCAGATGTAATTAATGCAACCTCATTTGTGATGCATCCCATTCCTATTATTGAGACACCAAAAGGATGGTTTGGCATGCCGTATCGACTTTCAGACCGCAGAGAGAGAAAAAACAGGTTTTATGAAAGCATGTCTACTCTTTTCTCTTATTATCGAGATCAAGGATTTATTTTTCCAATGCTTATTGAAAATCTTGAATTTCCCAAATTTCCTGCAACTCTTGAAGAATGTGTTGAGATGCTTGGCAGTGTCAAACAGATTGCGTCAAGTATTGGTGTTTCTTCAGATCTTGTAGGTTTTTGTTTTGATGCACAGCATATGCGGCATTCATATAAGATCATCAATGAGTCACAAAATCGTAGTGCATATGAATGTCATCCATCAATTGATTCCTTTATTCCTGGCTTTGAAAATGCCTCTCAGCCTTTTTTTGGTACAAGCTATTATGAGCAATGGCAGAATATAGTGCAAAAAAAACATGTTGACAATGCTCACGTCCTGCTTGAAAAGCTTGGTTCATCAATACATGTTGTTCATCTTGCAGGAAATTATGAATCTCGGGATACAAGAGTTATGGGATTTATTGATGAGACTCAAGGAAATATTCCTTATGTTGATAAAGGAAGTAAAAAAGATCCTAGCATGCTTAATATCAGGCGTGTTGTTTCAAAGCTTATTGAGTACAAGATTAATGCTGCAGTTATTATTGAGGATCAAACCAGTGGAGGGATGATATCTCATCTTAGGTCAGCTCAAAGCGTGGAAAGCTATATTAAGGAAGAACAAACCCATTATCGACGTAGATCTAAATTGGTGTAAAGTATGGCAAGTTCAACAAACAATCAGTATTCTAGTAAGAATAATAGAGATATTAATGGAATATATTGGAATAATCATGCACTTCGTGTGATTCTTGAGTATCTTGGCGCACCTGGTTTTTCAGGGCTTGAGCCAGGTCTTAAAAAATTGTCTGATTCAGGCAATCTCCATAGTTATTTATTGCGTGTTCATCCAGAAGGAATGGTTGTGTGTGGCCAGCAGATTCCAAGACATCCTGTTTCTGCAGAACGATATGATCTAAGATTCCCTGCAACTCTTGCTAGGGATTTTAGGGTTCCTGATGCCTGGAAAACAATCTTTCATCATTCTCTTGGTGTTGAGGGGCCTCCACTTGAACTTAATATGCAACTCTGGCAAAGGGAAATTCGATGCCTAAAAAACCCTCTTGATACAAACTATAGGGGAAGTTTTGATCATGGAAGGCCAACTCGTGCGATCTTTTTAGTTGATGTAGAATACAAGAATAGAAGTGATGATTCTGAGGTTATTATTCGTCAGGAACGTATATTTCGAAGTGTTCAAGGTGTTGTGAAAAGCATTGAAGGTGTGCTCCAACACTATGGGTTTTCATATCTTAAGGTCATGACAGGCAAGGGATATAATCTTGTTGGGCATATTCCAGAGTTTGAACCTATTTTTAATAAAGTCTGTAGCATTGGCAGATCTCTTGAGCCAACTCTTGAATTTTTTATGAAGCAAGTTGATCGAAGGCACAAACGTCTTCATGAAGTTCCCTCTTCAATGGAGCTTTGCCATAAAGGGCTTAATCGGCTCATGCAGTTTATAGTGAATAAGGGAATTGTAGATTATAGAAAACATAGGGGAAAGGTACGACTTACTACAAAGGCACAAGGTGATGGTCCTCAGGTTATTGCAGATGAGTACTTGCTTGCTGTTGAGGCATCAATGAAAGGAACAGGTATTCCAGGCTGTCCATATCTTCGATTCTGGTATCAGGACTGGAAAGAGTCATATTCTTATCTTAAGGCAAAGGTTCTTCCATCTACTGCTATTCCTATTCGGTTACCTCTTGGCTATCCTGGAAAAGATCGGCTCTCAATTCCTGAATCAATTAGGATTCGAAACAATTTTCATGCTGCGATGGAATACCTATCAGAATCAGCAGGAGTTATTCCTAATTGTTCACATGGCATCATGAATGTTATTCAAGATTATCGCAAGTCTGCTATTGGAAGGATTCATCAACAAATGGAAGAAAAGCCTTTTATCCAGATGAATTTATCTAAAGAGTCTCGAAAGCTTCCATCTGAATTAGTAAGTATACTTCACAGTCCTGATGATAAATTAAATACAGGTTCAGGTTTAGCAGCATTTGTTGGAACCCTGTATCACAAGGCATGGCATCCAAAGGATATTGCAAGTTTGATTGCAACTGCTTATCTAAGCACACCTTCCAAATGGCACCAGTATTATTCTGCACACAGGCGAGCAGCTGGTGAGACTGAGCGCGTCATAGGAGATATTATCTCAGGCATCAGAAGATAAATAATATACTAATAAATAATATACTATATTCAGATCAAGATATAAATTTTTAGGGGGAGTTATGGCAAGTTATTCAGTGGATTTACAAAATCAACGTATGAATGGGTGGTATTGGCAACACCATGTTTTGCGTGTTCTTGTATCTGCATTAGGGTTTCAGAACCAACGTATCTATGATGAAGTCATAAAATATAAAAGAAATTATTGGTATGCTCGCCGCGGCAAATCCATTCCAAATATTATCATGCAAGAGAATGATGGATTAGCTGGAATTGTTAAAGGTATTGAGCATCAATTTCCAGGGCTTGAACATGGGCTACATAAGCTTAGTGATTCTGGAAATCTTTACAATGCCTTAGCACACAGCGATGCAGCTTTTGTTATTGTGAAATCAAGATCAGTTAGTTCTGCAAATGGTGGGAAAGATCACAAAAGAGTACCTATAACTGATCTGCGGCATGACACCAGAACCCTTCAAAATTATTATATTAATTTTGAGTCTCCTTCGCCAGAAATCCTTCAAAGTGTTGTTGGAAAGCCACGGGAATGCTATGGTAGGGAGTGGCCAAGTCGTGTATTATTCAATTTGGATGTAGAATATCACACACCATATAAGCAAGCAGGAGATGATGATGTTAATCTATTCAATCGCATTGAGCCAGCGCGAAAGATTATCGAATGGGAACTTATGTGCTATGGAATTCCTCATACCTGTATCATGACTGGTAAAGGATATCACTTTATCTCACAGGTTCGTGGATCAAGTCCTTTTATGGAAGATCTTATTAAGATGGGATGGAAGATCGAAGAAGGTGTTATTGCCCGTCTTAATTCTAATGAAATGTCTGAAAAGATCGGATTTCGGATTCCTATACGTGCAGAGGAGGCTTATAAAGCAATCACAAGGTTGCAGCAGTTTTTCTTTTCCAAGGTTATTAGGCGTATTAGAAAAGAAACTGCTCTACGTGTAGAGGTGTCTGATCGAGGTAGTGATTGTCTAGTGCTTGATAACACCAGTCAACTCAGGTTTAGTCATACTGGAAATGTGGCAGTAGTTGCCTCTCCATATGAAAAGTTTTATGAAGGTGGTGGAAGAGTCATGGCTCGTCTTACTAGAAGCTATAATGGTCGAGAACGTATCTATATCTGTGATGCTCACAAAAGGAGAAGATATATTGATTCTAGTCTTGCTCATATTCATCATGATGTTGGATATATTCCTGAAGGTAGTGAAGGTCTTTGGAATCTTATGAAAGATTATTATCAAGGATCTTTGTTTAAAGAGCTTCATAATCCAATGGATCATGTAGATCACGAGCACCCATGGACTTGGGGACGCACCTATCGTCATGATGATTATCATTATCTTGATGGTGTTGTTGGTGATGTGTGGCAATATGGTGAGAATAGGGGACCTCATAACCTGCTTAATCCAGATGTGCTCAATCATTTTGTCTTTTCCCTTGACAAAGCAAGATGGCATCCAAAACACATCGCAGGACTGCTACGTGCTATTTATGAAGATCAACGTTTTGGTTGGGGTGATGTTTTCTTTACTAATAATGCAGAGCGCCATGCCAATGGATGGGTTGAGATTATTCTAGGGCAAAAATATGAATGGGTATAGTAATTGTTTAACAAAAACTTTTTTATAGTTGTTATTCATAAAGTATTGTAGTGGTATACATCCACGTTGGTCTTGGGGTTTGGCATAAAGATATCCTTCGAGAGGCAGATATACTAGCAGCTGGACTTTGTTCAGGAAACAGGCCATTAATTCAGTATCCATCCTCTTTTTCAGCAGTTGAATTGCAGCTTGGCAGTCCTACAAATCTTTCTAAACACATTGGAAAATCCTATGATCCACAATACTTTTCCATTCACTGTCGAGATGCTCGTATCCACGAATTTGAAAGAAAATTTCAAAACAAGCATCATCCAAATCACG
>CAZQZJ010000047.1:0-6761 GCA_964597775.1 uncultured Methanosarcinales archaeon | reverse complement strand
ACACTTCTTGTGGTATTGAATAACACGCAACAAGCCCTGCAAGCCCTGATAAGAACCCCCTACGAGACAGCAATGTTCTCTTCATACGACTTGTAAGGGGTTTTTGTATAAATACTTATCGGATAAAAATCGCATGAGCAATCCCAGCAATTTGCTCATTTTCCTTCAGGCACTATCACGACAGGTGGAGCGCCAAAGCCTGATGATGCCACAAGAGTAGCAGTGGCGGGTGTTGTTCCTCCTCTTCCTGTTACCACAAGTGTAACCCAATCCCTGTCAGAACCTGTTCTTCAACAAGGAAGTCTCCCACTTGATCCTTTGTCAGCAGCCAGGGAAAGACTGCATGCTGTAAAAGAATATGTTGATAATCCTTCCAGAACTGATTCGGAAAAGATCATGCTTGTCCAGCAGCTGAACAAAATCAATGAGCAGATGGGAGCATGGGTCAAGACAGGAGGAACAGAAGAACAAAAAAACAGGCAAACGCAGTATAATAAGATGTACCCGAAAATGAATGATAAGCATAAAGAAATTCTTCAAGCGCTTGGAGTAACAGAACTCAAAGACTTAACAAACTACGGTATCCAATACACTATTCAAAACAATGCCCAAACAACGAAGAGAACAGAAGAACAAGAACCAGAATACACTGCTTACCCCAGCAAAGCAACTCCTGTTAAAAAATCGCGGATCATCATAGAAAAAGGACTAACACCATCACCTCAAGAACGAAGAATGTTAGCAAAAATAGAAACTAAGACACCTTCTTCAGGGGATGGTAATCAAGCAGCTAAACATCCAAATCAACAATCATTACCAACAGGAAATGTCCTCGTACAGGATCTACCTAAAGATATTCAGAATGAATGGAATCAGTACCAGGTAACTTTCACTAAAAAACAAGATTGGGGTCCCTTCGGTTCTTTGGCATTTTCATCAACAATCAAACACAATATACGTAAAAAGATTGAAACAACCATCTCGAGACTAAGTGATGCAGATAAGTCTGCTGCAGAACAGTTTAGGAAAGAATTTGAGGCTTCTTTTATTGATTTCTATGTCAAAAATGTTCGTAATGGAGATACGCTTAATATACGACAAGGATCAGATTATGACTTTGTAGGAATTAGCACTAAAAATAACAGAGTTTTTGTTTATCCAAAAAAATATCGGGAGATAACTAAAAAGATTATTTTTTCTAATTAACTATCTAAGAATTAAGAGATCATAGCATAAACCATTTTGCTACCTAATCTTGTTATAAGATTGATTTACTGTATTCCTAAATCTAACCAAACATTTGAGTTCTGTTTCAGTGATACCATTCTCTCTTGCATAAGTGTCATAAGAATCCTTTACCATTTTCAAAAGATGCTCGTGTAGCTCGTCGTCTGGCATCAATCCAAGAGCAGCAAAAGGAGGTAGTTTGTTGAGTGATGGATAATATTTATACATTAAGGTTATCACTGCCATAGTTGCAACTCTTGTACATGCTTCAGCATCCTCAATTGTCATTGCAGAACAGGGTAGATGTCCTAGGATCTCATGTGCTGCATAGGCTACTGCTTTTGCGCGTGGAAGATATGGGAGATAGACCTCGAAACTCCAGCCGTCTCTTGGATTGAGATTTCTTACGAGAAATCCTCCTACGTTATCTTTTTGATCATGTTTTCTGCGCACTTCTTCAAACTCTTTTTTGGGATACATATGCACCGTGAGATCTTCATCAAATTCCCGTCCTGTAAATGCTTCATACAGCGATAAAATTGTATGTTCAATCTGCGAATAGTCTGTTATTTCTTCTTCCCAATAATTAGGTTTGCTGTCGTCTTCTGTTTTATAGGATGTTGGAACAATAAAATTCTTGACAAATGGTGGATCATCAGATCCTACATATTCTTTTGGTGCATTAAGTCCTTGTTTCCATGCAGCCGAGAAATCACGATACTCTTGAGCATATGGGTTTTCTTCTGTTGGTTTGGTATGCACAACCTGTTTGGCAGTTTTGGCATACAGAACAGGCTTCTTTGCATACACTTCTTGTGGTATTGAATAACACGCAACAAGCCCTGCAAGCCCTGATAAGAACCCCCTACGAGACAGCAATGTTCTCTTCATACGACTTGTAAGGTGTTTTGGTATAAATAGTTGTTGGAACAATAACAGTACATTAAAACCTCACAAATCTTAGCCATTGTCTCCAATAAATATTTATAGTGTGTTTTAGTCATAATTATCTATGGTGAACCGCTTTAAAATACCTTTTTTAATCCCCCTTGCGCTATGCTCAGACCAAGCAATACTCTTGCTACAAAAACTTAAGTTGGCCAGAGGCTGAGATTAAGCGTTTTTTATAGGTTTCTAATACTTGTATAACTCGGCATCAAGTTCGTTGTCATCTTGAGTATCTATTTCTTCAACTAATTGAACAGATACTGGAGTGTTTTCAGATTCTATATTTACAGATTCTATAGAGACTAATAGTGATCCTTCATAAGGTATGGTTGGTGCTGGTACTTCTGGAAATGACCTTTCCTGCTGTATATCCTGTTCTGGTTCTTTTTGTTTTTTGCCATTACTCTCCCATACTATTTTTGATGTACCAAACTGAACAAGGTAGGCCTTTGTTTTGTGAGGTTCATAGGAAAACACGATTTGAATCCCAACTGGTTCAATACTTGTTTTCAGATCAAGTTGTGTTGGTGGTTCTGCTGTGGTGTGAGTGTGAAAAAAGGCAATTATTGGCCTTGTCTGATGCTCAAGTCTCTTGATAAGTTCCTCAGACGGATAATATTTCTTAAATCCTTGAGGCTGCTTTGGATCACTTATAAGAATTGCCTCAAGTGGTTCTGCAAGAATAACACCACCAAGTTCAGACGATGTGCTTGTTGCTTGTTGTTCTAGTTGCGCAGCTGCGTGTGGCAGATAGTCAATAAGTGTATTGTAATATTTCTTTAGCTGATGATCCATGCTCAGCATTAACGCAAGAGATTGATATTGTTGGTATGCTGATGGTCTTGTTATTCTTATATTGTGCCTGATTGGCCAGTAGGTTTTGATAACGTCGCTAAGCGTTGTACTAGCTGGGTGTTGTTTGTACACAGCAGTCTTGTATGTTAGGGTTGTATAACTTGGCAGGTTGTAGATCTGACTTGTTCCTAAACTGATAAGTGCAGCTCCAGCAATTACTAGCGAACGCATGGTCACTATGATGGTATAAGGCTTTATATGTTCTCGTATGAAAAAATCGGAAATATTTCGGAATAAAGTGCTTAACAGTTGTCAAAAGTTCGCACACACTTTTGAGAAAACCCACCCCTCACTTAATCTTAAATCCTCCAGCAGGTAGTGCGCGGAGTATCTCATCAGGGTTTGTATGGAATTTTTTTGCAAGGTATTTTGCAATATCGCTTGGTTTGAGTCTGCCTTGCATAAGCATGACATAATCCTTGCAATGCATCTTGATTGCTTCACATGGCCCTGCCATGACAAATCCTGTATTATCTATCCCAATTGCAAGATTGATATGATTGTTAAGATAGGTTGTTTTTCCTCTAATCATAAAACCACCGCGTGGAAGATATTCTCCAGACTGTGCTGTTTTGCTAACTTGCTCTGGAGTAACATAAAACACATCTTGATTACTCATACCTAGTTTCCATGCTTTGGAGAATGTACAAGTTGCATCAGCTACTTCTCTACATGATGCCTCTTGTGGTTTTTTCCCTTCGGTTTTCAGAATGAAAAATGGAGACCCAGCCATATCTGTGTGAAAGATAAGGTCTGTTGGTTCAGTGTGTTTTTTGATAAGTACCTCATTACTCACAGCGTCTCTGCCACCAATTGCTAAGAATCCTTCACTTGTAATAAACCAACGAAAACTGTGATACCACCTCTTTGGCTGCGCTGCTCTTTGTTCTGCTAAAATCTCTTCTTCTTTATGTGCTTGTGCTTGTTGTTCTTTTTGTGTTTGCAGATTTTCAAGTTCTTTGCAGTATTTGACAAGGGTTTTTTCTACACCTGCCAGTTTTCTTTTTGCTCGCTTTGCAGCTTCAAAATAGTGTGCTGCGTTTTGTTCTATTGTCTTATTAATATGTAAGGTGATGTTCATGCTGGTTTTTAATGCTGGTTTATTTTATTTCCTCTAAAAATCGCTTAAGTGTCTTAATAACATGTTCTGGTTGTGTCTTGATTAACTCAGCTGTCTTTGCAAGTGCATCGCCATCGTAATCTTTGATGCTAGTGAGTTTTAGTTGTTGAGCTGCAATTGGTACTCCTTTTTTCTTTGCTTTTGTTGCTGCTTTCCATGCTTCAAATAATTCTTCTGCTCGCGCAGGAACTTGTTGTGGTTTTACACCAAGGATTGCTGCAACTTCTTTAAGAGTATCTCCTATTTCTTTTTCTACTTTTTTTGCAGCAGCTCCTGCTGTAAAAGTGATACGTACAATGCCATCTTGGATCTTTGTTGCTTTGAGTATTTTGATTTGCTGGACTTCTGCAGTATTGTCAAGGTGTGTGCCTCCGCATGCCTCTACATCAACTTGTGGTATCTCTACAATTCGTAGCAGTTTTCCTGGCGCAACACCTCCTTGATATATACCTACTCCAAACCTTTTCTCAGCATCATTTCTAGGATAGAATTTTTTGCGTATAGGAATCTGGTCTTGGATGATCCTGTTTGCTTTGTCTTCAATTGCTTTGATTTCTTCATCACTAAGTGAATTGTAGTGAGTTATGTCAATATGCGCCTTATCCAGTGTTTTTTTAGCACCTGCTTGGTTGATATGATTACCTAGGATCTGTTTTGCTGCTGCATTGAGGATATGTGTTGCGCTGTGATGTTGAGCAAGTTGGAGACGTCTTTTCCAGTCAATCTCTGCATGGATCTTGTTGCCTGTGCCAAAACTTACAGGCTTGTCAAGAACATGGAGTATGTGTGGTCCTTGTTTAAAGACATTGATTACTTGGTAGGTATTATTACCAATCTGTATCGTCCCTGTATCATGATCTTGTCCTCCTGATGTTGGGTAAAAGTATGTATGCTCAAGGAGGATCATATTGTTCTGAATAATGGTAAGCACACTTGCCTCAAAACTGACTTTTCTCCAATCATCAAAGTAGCATGCTCTAGTTTCAGGAAAGTCATGCAAGTCAAATTTTTCTGCTGCTTCAAGTTCTTTTGTTGTTTCACCTTCATGGAGTTGTGTTACTTGCGCATAAAAATTCTCAGGGATTTGTATCTTGCGCCCATGTTTTTTTGCTTCTTCTTCAATAAGTTCTGGTGCAATTCCTTGGGAATCATAGAGTTGTATAAGCTTGTGCTCAGTTATTTCTTCTGCTGCAATGCGCTCAATAACCGCCCTAGTTTTTTGCCGTGTTGCTTTGAATTTTGATAATTCAACATCCATGATTTTGTGGACATCATCAAGGTGTTCAGATAGTTCTGGAAAGATTGGTTTGAGGTATTTGGCATGCCACTCCATAACTTGTGGGATATGAAGTTCTTGCCAGTTGTAGTGTTCAAGAAATGAGAAGATGCGTCGTGCGAGGATGCGCAGATTGTATCCTCCTCCTACATTTGATGGCAGTGCTCCATCATTTAGTGCAAAGAGCAGGGATCTGGAATGTTCGCCAATAGAGTAGATGGCAGCAAGTGGTAGTATTCGTTCTTTTAGTTCGTTGACACTAATACCTACTTTTTTTGCAACAGAATTCCATGCACCCCCAATATCATCAACTTCATCAATATTTAGTCTGCCTGCGTGAGGAATGTATTGCTGCATGAGTTTCTCATCGTATGTTACGCTAGTAAACTTGAGGAGATTTTTTACAACGTTTGGAAATGTAGCGTCGTAGATTGTTCCTTTGCCTTGGGAAAACCAGGCATTGCGCTCCATTCCCATGCCCATATCAAGAACCTTGATGTCAAGATCACGCACTCCTGCTGATGTTTGTTCATAGAGCATGTAAACCTGGTTTCCTAGTTCACAGCCTCTTGAGAAAAATTCCATACAGCAACCTAGGTTGCCACCACCTGCCCAAGCATCTTCATGATAGATAATATCCTTGTTTTGTAATCCAAGTCCTTTGTTGTTCCATGAGTGGATATGTCTGAAGAGATTGTTTTGGTTCCATTCTGCTGGTGGAACAAAGAGGTGTTGCCCAATCATGACAAATCCTGTCATGTGAGATTCTGTGATGCCGACATTGTCGATATCTCCAAATCGCAAGCAGAATTGTGGGATCACAAGCGGATTTGCAGGTGGAAGTACCTCGCCAGAAATAACAAATGGCTGAAATGCAGCAATAGATGCATTGGTATATTCCATTGTTGGATTCCATCGTGCAACAACTGGGTAACGTGCAATAGGCGTGTATCCAAATTGCTTAAACATCTTAGCAAATCGCTTCCAGACATCTATATAGTCAAGTGGCTCTTTTGCTGGTGATTTGCCAATAAAGGAGAATGCTTCTCCAGGTGAACAGGACGGATCTCCACAGAACTTGCGGTTAGACTCTGTAGACCAGAATGGCTTTTTGCAGATTGTGCAGATACCTCGTATAAATCCCTCTTCTTTGAGTACATCTGTGGCATAGTATTTTTCAGGATTTTTCCAGAAGATAGGTTTGTACTTGTTTTTGATATCCTTATCTGAGAGCATAATTGGCTAACTGGTAACTACTCATTTAAAGGTTTATGCTTTAGGTTTTCATCCTGCTTATCCCAACAATGACGCCAAGTGTTACAAGAAGAGTAACTA
>CAZQZJ010000046.1:0-7207 GCA_964597775.1 uncultured Methanosarcinales archaeon | reverse complement strand
GTCCACTTCTCGCGTGGCTCGAGGGGTCCTTTTGGGGATTTGAAATGCTCAAAATCTGCCGATATATTTATTAGCTTATCAACGAATAAAATACCAATGCGAAGATTGTTCATCTTACTCTTGTTAGTATCACTAAACTTAGCTGTGGTTGCTAGTCCTGAATTTCGCATACTCAAATTCTGGACAGAATCTGAGACATATCTACCTTTTGAGCCTATTATCATGCATGCCTTTGTTCTTAATCAAGAAGGCAGCCCTGCAACCCCTTTGTCTGGTGTTAAGATTCGCATTCGAGTAAATGGCGAAAACTTTTCAAAATCTGTGCTACCAGAGTATGATACTAGCAGAAATCATTATGTGGTAAGATTAGGATTGTTAAAACAAGGAAAATATGATGCTACCCTATTTGTTGAGAAAGATGTCTTTATTGCAACCCAAGATTTAAGTTTTATAGTTAAATCAAGTCCTGACATACTACCAATAGAACTTGACACAATCCTAAACCTAAAAAGAGGTGATCGTGCTGCAAAACAAGAAGAGATTATGATATGGATTCGAAATCTTAACCCACAGAATGTGACTATACACATGATAGATAAGAATGCAACTGAAACTGAAATCACAGTATCAGATGGAGAAACTGGATCATTAGAGGAATATTTAGTAGAGATCCTACGGATCTCTGATACCAGTGTAAAACTTAGACTACGAAAGTCAACACATCAAATACGTAATGAACACTCTATTCAACATAACACAAATCAGAATAACAATCTGAGTAGCAATAACTCCATAACTTATACCAATATACAAGAAACCTGTGAGGGATGTAGATCTGATGATGGAAACTGTCGTTTGATAGGATCTCATTATGTCAAAGGTGTGGAGGCAGTGTATTGCAGCGAAGACAAGCAGCCTGTTCTTATCAAAACATTTAAACAAGGATGCAAACAGGATTATGAATGCGTTGAATACTCATGTTTTAAAGGCTTGTGCCAGCCAGTGAAAGAATTGTCCTTATGGCAACAAGTCATTGAATGGATTAATTCACTTTTTAGTAGATGATATCCTATTTTAGAGATTTAACACAGGATCTGGTATTTCAAAGAAATTCAGTTTTCCAGAATAAGGAATATGAGAAATCCTCTGCACATTGTTAAGAATATATCCATACCGTGATTGTGTCCAGTTATCCACTGAAAAAAGATGCTTATGAAAATCTGTGTTAAATTGGTCTTTACTTGTATAACAGATTATATCAATGATCTCTGCTACTCCTACGATACACCCAGTAGGTAATGACGAAAATCCGAATTTACACATATCATCTGCTTGACATTGTTTTGCAGCATGAATAAGAAAGCGTCCACGAAATCTTGTGTTCCAAGTACGTGTCTCAATAGTTTTCCTACCTTGAAGTATAAGTTCTGCCCAAGGTTGTCGAAGACTTAATGCCTTCATAGATGCTTTCCAAACCAGTTGGTTATATGTGTGATAAGACTATCTCGGCAAGTGTTGCTATCAAAGAGATGATCACAACCACTAATCATGCTGAGTTTTGATCCTTTCGGCAGTGCTGCTAGGATTTCTTCAGAGTCTGAGAATGGAACACGCAAATCAGAACTTCCATGAATAATAAGAACAGGTACAGTAATCCTTTTAATTGCACTAATAATATCAGTTTTCTGTAACTCTACAATAAACTGCTCTGATTCAGAAATACCAAGCCTGTGCAACACTGATCTGATCATCTGAGGTTTTGCAGCAGGGTATGCAGGTGCTGCAATATCAACAACAGTCTTTACTCGTATGTCCTTCGCAGCTTCAAGCAATGCAACACCACCACCCATACTATGTCCAACCACAGCAATTGATATATAGCCACTATTTTCAATATAATCAATTGCCATTTGAAGATCAGCAACCTGCTTAGGATACAAGGATTCTGCAAAACTACCACTACTTTCTCCACTACCTGAAAAATCAAATCTTAGTGCAACATAACCACTTTTTTCAAGCTTTCTGCACAACTCTGCAATCCAATCAATATCCTTATTACCACGAAACCCATGACACACAATCACTGCAACATCTGTTTTTTTTACTGGCTTATGTAAAATTCCAACAAGAGTATCACCACTACGATTCTTGAACTGGATCTTCTTCTCAGGCATCAAAACTATACACTCCTCCATATTTAAAAACCCATCTACATTTTGAAAAAAAGAAGGACATTGTCCTCCTTTTTTTTGGGCGGATAGTTCAGCGGCAGAATGCTCCCTTCGCAAGGGAGAGGCCCCGGGTTCAAATCCCGGTCCGTCCATATGATCATGAAAAAATTCCTTCATTCGTGTATTTTATTAGAAATCAATGGTTTAAAGTTACTTATTGATCCTGGATTATTCTCGTTTATTGAAAAACTAATAAGCCCAGAAGATATTGGACCAGTGGATATCATCTTGATTAGCCACCAACACGTTGACCATATGGATCCACAAGCCATTAAATCAATCTTAAAGTTAAGAGACGCTAAAATATTTGCGCATAAGGAAGTCGTTGACATATTACATAAAGAAGGAATTACAGCAAACGAGATTCTGGCAGGACAGACTTTAAAACATGGCGAGTTCACGATCAAAGCCATTGAAGCAATGCATGAACCAATTCCAGGATCATGCCCAGCTAATCTCGCTTTCCTTATTAATGACAAGATATTTCATCCAGGAGACTCATATCAAACAAAAATCCAATGCGAGATTTTACTCTTACCAATCGCAGGACCATGGGCTAGAACAGTTGATGCTATTGAATTTGCCAAACATGTAAACCCTAGAATGGCAATTCCAATCCATGATGGCATCATAAAAGAATTTATGCTTGATCGTATGTACGCGATGTTTACCCAACAATTATCATCAGTAGGGATTGAATTCAAACCTTTATTACTAGGAGAGAAACTCAAACTTTAAAAGTACACCATTTCTTATTTCAGAATGCTTATCAAAAACTGTTCTTATGTTGTCACACAGAATAAAGAACGAAGGATCCTTAGGGATGTTGATATCCTTATTGAAGACAGTGTAATTAAACAAATAGGTCCTGATCTTAGAGGATCTCCGATATTGGATGGAACCAATAAAGTGTTTCTACCAGGACTTATTAACACCCACACACATATTGGAATGCACTTGCTGCGAGGAATCTGTGATGATGAAGAACTGGACACATGGCTTGAGAAAGTTACCAATGCAGAAGCAAAACTCTCTTTTGAAGAAATTAAACACAGTGCACAGATTGCCATCCAGGAGATGCTCACATCAGGAACAACCACCTTTGCTGAAATGTACTGGCCAATAAATCCTATTATAGAAGCAGTACGAGAATCACTTATTAGAGCTGTGCTTATCCCAACCTATGCACAAACCCTACCTCATATCCAAACTAACACAGAACGTGATTTCACAAATATTCAAGAGATCTGCAAGAACATCCCACGAATCACCCTTGGCATTGGCTGTCACTCAGTATACAGCTGCAGCAAAGAATTCATCACAGAACTCAAAACAATTGCAAAAAACAATCAAATCCTGTTTGCCATACACATTGCTGAAACACGAAAGGAACGCGTGGAATGTCTTGAAAAACACAAATTCCTTCCTATCGAATTTCTTGAATCATTAAACATACTCGATGCCAAAACACTCCTTATCCACGCTATCTGGATTACTAAATCAGAAATCAGAACACTTGCCAAACATGCAGCTATGATATCTCATAATCCTATCTCAAATCTCAAGCTTGCCTCAGGTGGAGTGATGCCACTACCTGAAATGCTTGAGGCAGGCATTGTTGTTGGTTTAGGCACTGACTCTGTTGCATCAAATAATAGCATGGACCTTTTTGAAGAGATGAAAATCACAGGCTTGATCCACAAACATCATCGTTGGGATCCAAAAACAGCACCTGTACAAACTATACTTGACATGGCAACTATTAATGGAGCACGATGCCTTGGACTTGACCACGAGATTGGCTCAATTGAAGTAGGAAAAAAAGCAGATATAATCTCAATACGCTTAGACAAACCACAAATGCAGCCACTTAATAACATTCTTAGCAATATTGTTTACGCAATTAATGGCGGCATGATCACTGATGTTATTGTAGATGGAACACTAGCAATACAAAAATCTTATTAAGTGCAGAGTAACTGAATCTGATAATGAACACTGACAAACGATTCGAGTTGATCACACAAAACACAGCAGACATCATGACACATGATGATCTCCACCATTTATTAGAATCAAAAACCAAAATCAAACACTATATTGGATTTGAGATCTCTGGAAAAATCCATCTTGGAACAGGGCTTATGTGCATGTCAAAGGTTAAAGACTTTATGGATGCAGGAGTAGAATGCTCAATATTTCTTGCTGACTGGCACACCTGGATCAATGACAAACTTGGAGGCGACAAAGACCTAATCAAAAGAGTCGCTGTTGGCTATTTTAAAGAAGGATTAAAAGCATCACTCACATGCCTTGGAGGTGATCCTTCAAAATTAAAATTTGTTCTAGGCTCTGATTTGTATCATCATAATGACAAATATTGGGAAACAGTCATTGAGGTGAGCAAACACACAACCCTTGGACGAATTATGCGAAGCATTACCATCTTAGGAAGAAAAGAAGGAGAAAGTATTGATTTTGCAAAAATGATGTATCCGCCAATGCAGGTTGCTGACATCTTTATTCAAGGCATTAATCTTCCACACGCAGGATTAGACCAACGCAAAGCCCAGGTCATTGCACGAGAGTGCGCACACAAGCTCAAGATTTCTCCAATTAAAGATGCTAGTGGTATGATCATCAAGCCAGTTGCAGTTCATCATCCCTTGATTCTTGGACTTCAAAAACCACCTGTGTGGCCTGTGCCACAGGATCAATTGCAAGAGTTGTGGTCAGCAAATAAGATGTCAAAATCTGTTCCAAATTCTGCAGTGTTTATTACAGATACTGATGAAGACATCAGGAAAAAACTAAACAGCGCATTCTGCCCAGATGGTGAGGTTGAGTTTAATCCAGTACTTGATTGGGCAAAAAAACTAATCTTTTGTAAGGATGATGTTGATCTTCATGTTGTTCGGCCTGATCGTTTTGGCGGAAATACCTCATTTGTATCATATCATGATTTAGAAAAGGCATTTAAGGAGAAGAAATTACATCCACAAGACCTAAAAAAAGCTGTTGCTGAGAAACTCATCGACATCCTTGAACCAGCAAAACGACATTTTGAAAAAAAGCAAGACATGCTACAAGAGATGGAACAACTCCTTATTACGCGATAGACTTATCAACAAAATTGTAATCTTGAATATCAACATAACCAGTATGATATCCTTTCATAACAATACTAAAAGAGGTAATAGTGATAGCTTTTTTAAATAAGGGACAGTCATAAACAAATGTCTCGAACTCACCACCTTCACCTGCAGGATTGATACCATAGGTTACATTAAGATCTTTGAACTTTTTAATCATAGAAACATCAACATCCTTCCCAAGAAACTCTTGTCCAAAACCATCAGCTGCTACAGATGTAAGCATGATCTTAAACCTGCTGCTAACAAGATCCTCAAGAAGTTGGATCTGATCTTTATGCCAAAGCGGAGAAAATGTCTTTAAACCAACACTGTAACAGATTCTATTAATACGCTCTTCTTGATAATTTGAAAGAATAGCTCCTGTAAGAATACCAGTTATCCCAAACCCATCTTTTGCTTTTATAAGAGCAGCCCTCAGATCATCAAGCTCATATTCTCTTTTGCCTGATGTAACAACTATAATAATCGGGATTTCCATAGCTTGTGCCTGAGCCTCTACCATATGCATATTTGGAGTGTGAAACATATAGCTATCAGGATTCTGTGATTTTAAACTGACTAAACAAGCTACATCCCAACCTTGCAACACTGCCCAATAGATTGCAAGTGTTGAATCTTTTCCACCAGAAAACAGTGCAGCTACACGCATAAGAAGAATGATAAACCGAGGTTTAAATAATTGTCTTATAAAAAACGCTTAAATCGGCTCGAGGCCTACATTAAGCGTTTTTGTACCAAGAATAAAGAAATTGCCTGAAAACTGACCATCCCACCCTTTGCTTTGCTCACTCCGCAACAAGCTGTTGGGTATTGGTCAGTTTTCTCGCTTCGCAACCAGCAATTTCTATAGGAAATAACCTTAATTTTAGGATATTCCAAAAACGAAAGTAAGGTTATTTCCTAATAATCAAATCACTTTAACCTTGGAAAAATATCCTATAATTAAAGTGATTTGATATAATTTCAGAATCGGGTTGTGCAACCGTAGCAGAGCTGCAGGGTATTGAACCCAATTCTGAAATAAAGCGAGGCAGAAGGGGGTTCAAAAAGGGCGCTCCCATTTTTTCATTTTAGTGTGCAGATTCCTTGCACACAAACTGGTGTTGCATTACAACTTGGATGATCAGAAATCATTGCAATACAGAAAATACCTTGGCAACGGCTGAGTAACTGTTTAGTATAATCTGATATATGAGATTTTGAGATTGCTTTAGCACTACCTCCCATATTACAACTACAGCAATCTGATGCAACACTAGTACAATCACTATCTACCTGACACGCAAGATCAGGTGGTATCTTTTCTGAATTTGATACAGTAGGTCTTGGTTTTAACACTGGCTCTTGAGGCTCTGGAATTACTACCTCTTTTTTTTGAGGCTGTTTTACTAGATCAATACATCCAATTAGCAGAAGCAAGGCAAAAATCAACCATATACTATTACCTATAAACCATAGTTTAGATAATGAACCAGACTTTTGTGTGAAAGAGGCCATGGGATGATCTTTACTTATTATATAGGATAGAACTGATCTTAAAGCTTTGCTTTTATTGTAATTCTTTAAGTTCTGAAGCAAACGCAGTGAGCTTCAGAACATTAAAAAAAATTATTTCTCATCGAAACAATTAAATAGGAAAACGATGAATAAGATACTATGCTATGGAAATGCGGCAAATGTGGCTTTATTCTTGAGGCAAAAACTATTCCATTTGAAAAATGTCCTGTATGTGGTGCTCCTGCGGCACAGTTTTATCAGATAAAAGAATCTGAGATTGGCACATTTGATAAAATCAAAAATAAATCCTACCGTTTCACTGTG
>CAZQZJ010000045.1:0-7309 GCA_964597775.1 uncultured Methanosarcinales archaeon | reverse complement strand
TTTTTTATTTGAGTTTTGATTTTTCTGCTTTTTCAGAGATGATAGCAGAGTTTCCTGTTTTATCCTCGATGATGATTTTGAGTGGTTCTGTGCCCCATAGAACCCGATTTAGTTTTTTAAGTAGGTTTCTTGCCTTTTTTTCATCTTGTGGATTGTCTGCTGTTTCTTTAGTGCTTTCTAAGATGCCTTTGACACGCATGAGTAGTCCTTCGATATTGGTTATGTATCCTTGTGCAGTTGGGCCTGATTCAATAGTTACCATGTGTGGAATCTTGATTGTTGCTTCAGCTGATTTCACGATTCTGGTGTTTAATGCCTCTTTGCTATCAACCTCTATGACCCATTTGCATGGCTCACGTACTTCTACTGATTCTAGGTCTGCTTTGTGGTATTTGCATGATGAGCATGTCATTGAGTAGAGGTATACATTTCCAAAGTAGGGAATGTCACGTTCAGCTTCAGTAAGGGTTAGTGTTTTTGCCTGACAAATTGGACAGTGTTGTTCTTCAAGTATGTCAGGTGGTTCAAATTCCTCTGTAGATTTTAAAACCATATATAATGATAAGAAGAAAAATTTATTAATCTTTGTATAAAGCGAGTTTTTTATAAAAAACGCTTAAGTAGGCCAGAGGCTGACATTAAGTGTTTTTGTACCAAGGATAAAGCAAGGCGCAAGGTGGTTTAAAAGGGGCGCTCCCATTTTTTCATTATTCATCAGAGATCTGTTTTGTTTGCTTAGATTTGTAGATTTGTGCAAATTGTGGTGTGACTACTACATAATCATCTCCAAATCCTGCAATTTCTCCATTAAGTGCATCAGTTGTTTTTTTCAATTTGTTTATGGCTCGTTTAAGTTCGACAATATCACGATCTTTGAGCGGTCGAATGTTTACAAGGGCGATGGTGTGTCCTTCACGTAGTGAGTCTAGGACTGGTTTAATATCTTCAAAATCTTCTAACAAAAATGGTCGTACTAGGATTTTTGATCGTGCTTCGTCACTTCCTTCAGTATCAAGTTCAACATATCCTTCTTGTTGTTCCATCTCATCATAACTGCGTGAGCCTGCTAATTTTTCCTTAAGATTTGAAAAAAAACCTGACATGCATATCCCTCCTACTGATAATACTATGCTGCAAGGGTTTAAAGTATGTATATAAATGTTTCGAGGAAGGCTTCACTTTGAAGTAATCACTTGTCATGGACAAATCTTGGTAAGTATGCATCTAAATATTTACACATCCAATTCGTGTACATCTTTTGCGTGTTGTAAGATAAATTCTCTGCGAGGTTCGACTTCATCACCCATAAGTATTGAGAAAATCTGGTTTGCTGCAACTGCGTCTTCAATTGTAATCTGTTTAAGTGTTCTAATATGTGGATCCATGGTGGTTTCCCAGAGTTGTTGAGGATTCATCTCTCCAAGTCCTTTGTATCGTTGAATGCTTGCTCCTTCTCCTAGTTCTGCAACAATGCTATTCTTGTGTGTGTCTGAATAGGAGTAGATTATTTTTTTTCCTTTTTGGATTCTGTAGAGTGGTGGTTGTGCAAGGTAGATGTTTCCATTTTCTACAAGTTTGGGAAGGTATCGGTAAAAAAAGGTAAGCAGTAGACAGGCTATGTGGCTTCCATCGACATCTGCATCAGTCATAATGATTACTTTGTGATAGCGTAGTTTTGCTAAGTCAAACTCATCGCCAATTCCAGTACCAAGTGCAGCAATAATGGTGACAATTTCCGTGGATTTGAGAATTTTGTGCAGTCTTGATTTTTCGACATTAAGTATCTTGCCTCTAAGAGGAAGTATGGCTTGGAATTCACGGTTGCGGCCTTGTTTAGCTGATCCCCCTGCAGAATCGCCTTCTACCATATAAATCTCGCATGTTGCTGGGTCACGGTTTGAGCAGTCAGCAAGTTTCCCAGGAAGTGATGAGCCTTCTAGTGCAGATTTACGTCTGGTAAGTTCGCGTGCTTTTTTTGCAGCTTCGCGTGCATGTAAAGCATCGATGGCCTTGCCTACAATTTTCTTTCCTACAGATGGATTACGTTCTAGCAGATCTGTTAGAGCAGCACTTGTAATAGAATCTACAATACCTTTTACTTCTTGGTTTCCTAGTTTGGTTTTGGTCTGTCCTTCAAATTGGGGGTTAGGAATTTTTATACTTATTATTGCGCTTAGACCCTCCATGATATCTTCACTTGTTAGTCTGCTGTCTGTGAGTAATTTGTTTTTTTCTCCATAGGTATTTAGTGTTCGTGTGAGTGCTGTTTTAAATCCAGTGAGGTGTGTGCCTCCTTCAGGTGTGTTTATGTTGTTTACAAATGAAAATACTTCTTCAGCATAGCCATCATTATATTGTATTGCAATCTCTACTTGGATATCATCTTTTGTTTTTGAAAATGTGAGTGGTTCGTGGATTGGTTGTCTTGATTTGTTAAGAAATTGTACAAATTCTACAATCCCTCCAGCAAACAAGAATTTCTGGTGTTTGTCAAATCGTTGGTCAAGAATCTGAATCTCAAGACCAGGGTTAAGAAAGGCAAGCTCGCGCAAGCGCATGGATATGGTTAAGTAATCAAATTCAACACTATCAAAGATGCCTGGATCTGGCCAAAAGATGATTGTTGTGCCAGTTTGTTGTGTGTCTCCAATTATCTCAACAGGTTTCACTGGTTTGCCATGGTCATATTCCTGTGCCCAAAGTTTATTGTCACGTTGTATTTCAACACGTAGTTTTTTGGAGAGTGCGTTAGTAACAGAGATGCCAACTCCATGTAATCCTCCTGAAACTTTGTAGGCTCGTTTGTCAAATTTGCCTCCTGCATGCAATCTTGTCATTACTACTTCAAGAGCTGAGATGTGAAGAATAGGGTGTTCATCAACTGGAATGCCTCTTCCATTATCAGCGACTGATACTGAACCATCCTTATTGATTGAAACAGAAATTGTGGTACAAAAACCTGCAAGTGCCTCATCAACAGCATTGTCAACTGCTTCATAGACTAAATGATGTAATCCTCGTAGTGATGTTGAACCAATATACATTCCAGGGCGCTTTTGTACTGCCTCAAGCCCTTCAAGTACCTGGATGCTTGAAGCTCCATATGCTAATGGATTTTCCACAGGTGGTTCATTCTCAGAAGTCATGTTTATCGACGGTTCTAACTAAAGGATAGCGTGTTATAAATGTTTCGTACGCAAAAGCTTTTTAAACGAGTCAGTATCTTCCAAATCTATGGTCATTAGGATTGGTGGAATGCGTCGGAAAACCCGTAATTTGTTGCGTAAGAATCTAAGACAACGCGGTAAGATTAGTATCTCTCGATTCTTTGCTGTATTTAAACCAGGTGATAAAGTGCTTCTTAATGCAGAGCCTGCGTATCAAAAAGGGATGTATTATCCAAGATACTATGGTAAAGTTGGTTGTATTAGTGCTAAGCAAGGAGAGTGTTATCTTGTTACTATTGCAGATCAATCAGTATTAAAAACCCTGATTATACATCCAGTACATCTTAGACGAGTGTAATATGAGACCAGAGCTTATCAAAGAAACTGCTATATCGCTGTGTGAAGCAAAATCCTTGCTTGATCAGATAAAAGATCGAGATAGTGAGCTTAATTATCGTTCAGCAAAAACAGCAGAGTATCTCGACCAGTTTTCATATCTTTTAGCTAAAAAGGCAAAAGAGTGTTTTAAACAAATTGAAGAGCTCAATATACCTAGGATGCGAGAAACACATATCAACAAGCTTATAGATATACAGCCAAAAACAGTGGAGGATGTTAAGCTTGTTCTTTCTGCATATACACTTACCCTAAAAGAAGAGCATCTCAAAAAGATTGTCTCAATTCTTGAGGAATATTATCCAAAACAAGAATCAAAGAAGATAGAATGAAAAAAAGGGAGCACCCATTTTGAACCACTTTTTCGCCTTTGCTTCTAGTCAAATTCAAAACCACTGCACTCAAGTTCCTTTCTGCTGGTTTTTCGCTATGCTAAGACCAAGTAGTATTCTTGGTACAAAAACACTTAATGTCAGCCTCTGGCCTACTTAAGCGTTTTTTATAATTGTCAAAAAATCTCTACTATAGGTTTATATATCCCTTTTAATTCTAGGATTGTATCGTGACATGTATGGAGTATTTATGGACTACGAACAAAGATCGAGTAAAGAAGAGTTTGCAATTGTACTTGATATCTTGCCAAATGGCTATCCTTTTGATCTGCGACCCTCACATCGTAAGATCTCAATAGTCCAAGCATTAGGAAAAGAGCATTTTTCACTTCTTGAATTGGCTCCGAAAAAAGATGTTTCTATTACTTTGCATGAGGATGTTTATATTGGAGAAGGCAAACGAGATAAGATTGCTCATGTACTTGGTAAGCTCGAAACGCAAAAAATGACTCAAACAGCATGTACAGAGCTCGAGTATACAATCAAACAGATGGTTGAAATAAGTGAACAAAAGTATGTTGACTTTTTTAACAAAGCACAGCCAATGACGATGAGGATGCATCAGCTTGAGTTGCTTCCTGGTATTGGAAAGAAGCATATGAATGAGATTATCGAAGCACGGGAGCAAAAACCATTTGAAAATTTTAATGATGTAAAAGAGCGTGTCAAACTCTTACCTGATCCAAAAAACCTCATAATTAAAAGAATTATAAGTGAGATACTTGGTCAAGAAAAGCATAGGCTTTTTGTTTGAGCTATTTTGCTTTGCCAAGGATTTTACAAACAGTTGTTCCGCATTTACATTTACCTTTGAGCATGCGCATATTGTTTGAAGTTACTGTTTCTTTTCCATTTTGTACTTCTACTTGTTTTTTGCATTTCATACATCTTGCATCAACCATGAGTAATCACCATAAGATTTGTTCCTTGCTCATTATATAAATCTTACGGCAAATCTTTTCTTAAAATATTATGCAAGGCCTCTAGAACGAACTCGTGGATGGTGTGGTTTAGAATGTCCATCTTCCCATAAATAGATATTATCAATTTCAGATGCCTGAATTACAGCATCAACTAACTCCTGGATTTTTTCACGTTTTTGACCAAAAGCTCGCATTTTGATTTGCTCCATAGTCACCACCCCTAAAACCTTAAAGATGTTTAACTATAAAAACCCTTGTAAGATCAGCTAGAGCCTGGTAATCTCGGTGCTGGTTCAGCTCCTGTTCCTAATGCACCAAAGCAATAGTTGTAGTTGTCTTCTTTGGTAGTGTGATCTGTTAGTTGGGTAAAATAAGGTGGTGCTAAAGATGCCTGCTTGAGGAAATAGTACATTTTATATACTTAAAAAACATCAAAAACAATGGGTGGAACTATGATTCAAGTATCTAATAAGATTCATTTGATTCAGCAAATTAGTACCAGGCTTATTATTACTGGACAAGTGCAGGATCAAAAGTTAGCTCAGGAAATAGCAAGACGTTGGGCATTTACAAATTAGGAGTGTAAAGATTTTTTTTTGTTTGGAAGTATTAGCATGACGCTTGCAACAGCATAGTCTGCATCATGGCTAATGCTTACATCAGCGTCGATGATGCTCATGGATTGAGACCATGAAAGGCGTGGTTTACCATTGGGTTTATGTTCTATCATAACCCCTAACCAATCTGGTGTTTGTTCTAGTGCTTTGAAAAATGCCTCTTTTGCTGCAAAGATTCCAGCAATGTGTTCAAGTGATTGTGATTGTAACTCTCCAGGATGGAATACCTTTTGTGTAGCCTGGTAATCGATGAGTAGTTTTTCTACTTTGTCGATTTTCACAATGTCAATTCCGATTTTAATGTGTGGCGTATACATAGGCAAGCTGGTGCATTGTTATTGGTCTGGTTTCAGAGATTGGTCGTGCTGTGATAGAGCGAAGCATGTGGCTAGTTACTTCTACGTCAACAAATTGTTTAAGTGGAAGTCTGCCTGGGATTCCAATGATGATTGGGTATGATCCAATCTGTCTGGCAAATGTTAGTTTTCCAGCGTAGGTTTCAGTATAGACATTTCTAAGCACATGGCCAATTGGTACAACGCGTTGGAGATTGGGTGTATCTACTTGTTCACGGATATCTCTGCGCCAGCGAAAATAGTGGCGTTTATTCTTTTTAAGAAATTTGATTCCTCCTATTTCAGCAAGTTTTGTGCCTGGGAAAATGTTTACTTGTCTAATGTTTATTCTTCGAAGCATTAGACCGTCACTAATTATTTTTTGAAGCCACTGCATATTAATTTCGTGGGTTCGCACTGTTTCTGCTTTCAGTCCAAAAAGGATATTAATTCCAGGTAGGAATGTTGGCATGCCATTTAGACCTCGTTGTGTCCCATATTTGTTGATGAGTTTGATTGCGTCATAGGTTCGTTGTGGTGTTGTGTTAAGGAAATTTGCTTCGATGACTGCTGTATCAAATGATTCAACTCCAAATGCTGCAATGTTTCCTTCTGTGCAGTATTTGACAATGTCTTGAGTGATCCTCTCTCCACGTGGTGTGGTTACCATCATTGGATCAACATTGTCAATGTGCAGCACCTCAATCTTTGGACATGCGTCGCGAATTCCTTTGAGTACTTCCTGTGCATGAGGGTATGAATAAAAGCAGGCTTGTTTGCCCAATCGAAAGTATCTTGCTCCTAATGCATAAAAAGCCTTGACCTCATTGATAACGTCTGGTGCCTGGCGATATTCAAATTTGTTTTTGATTGGTTCTGTGCAAAACGAGCAGCCTATGGCGCGGCTGCATCCGTGTGCAGTTTCAATTTCCACAATTCTCATATCAGGAATATGTGAAAGAATCTCTGCACCATCAATACTGAGTTGTTTTATTTCATCAAATGAGAATTTCATTAGTTTAATCTCCTTAAATTGGGATAGGTCTTCTTTTTCTGCAATTCTGCCTCCTTCAAGTGCAGTGCCAAAAAATACAGGGCCTGTAAGGGTTTTTTCACAGTGGATATCTTTAAGAAGGTAACATATTTCGTGTAAGGTTCCTGGGATAGCGCTAAGATATTTTCCTGGTGTGTGGACACCAAGAATGATATACATGTGAGTGGCAGATCTAAGTATTTCTAGAATATCTTGGTGTGTGAGGTTATATGTTTTTATGTTACTTGATTCGTGTGGTTTTGGGTTTTTTTGAATGCCGTGATAATATTTCCAGAGTCTAAGATCATCAATTGTGATGTAGGTAAATGCTTCTCCTTGTTGTTTAAGCCATCCTGCAAGATATCGCGGGTATGTTCCAAGATATGGTGGCACACCGAGTCCAGCAGGTTCATCAGTATAGCAGTCGACAATTACAGTTCCCATTT
>CAZQZJ010000044.1:0-7423 GCA_964597775.1 uncultured Methanosarcinales archaeon | reverse complement strand
AAAAAAAGTAGGCAAGCGTGTTTGCGCATGGTCTGTACGAGCATATACTGGTTTGCCTTGATCCTTTCTCCAGTCCGCACCCTGCAAAGCATTGATTCGCCATCTTAGGGCTGCTGCCTTCCGGCCCTGACCCGGTTCGGTAGCGTATCCATCCCTACAGACAGACCATCGCAGTCCAGATCAAGACCACTATATACTCCTATAAACGCTGCGCAAACTTCACCCTGCCACAAGCCCATTGGTAGTTACAGCAGAGGGCTAACCTGCCGGTAAAGCTTGCCCATTTGTATATAATCATACATGTTTTTAAAACTATGCGATTCTCCTCCACAAAGTATAAATGCCTGATTTTTAATGAGTTAACATATGCGTACCATTGCAGAGCTGATATCATCTTTCAAATATTTTGGAAACACTCAAGCACTTGTCTATAAGAGCAATTTTCGAACGTTTACCTACACATATAAACAACTTTTTCTCCAAGTTACTCACACTGAACAATTTCTTGTAATGTTAGGCCTTTCTAAGGGTGATACTATCATGATCTGGGGTCTGAATAGCCCGCAATGGCTTATTGTGTTTTTTGCAGCGCTACGCAGAGGTATTATTGTTGTACCTATTGATGTTAGATCAACAATTGAAACTGTACGCAAGATGAATGCCCAGATACATGCTAAGGCACTCTTTAAGTCATTATGGAGGCCAGATCCTCATATTAATGCAAAAACAGTGATATTAGAAGAACTTGAATCACTGCTTCCCACATTAAAAAATGTATCTGTCATCAAAATTAAACCTTCTGATACTGCTTTAATTATGTACACTTCAGGAACTACAGGCGATCCAAAGGGTGTAGTTCTTACACATCAAAATATTATATCAAATATCTTGGGTTTACAAGAAATGATTCCTGCTAAGACTGGAGACACTTATCTTTGTGTTCTACCACTTTCCCACATGTTTACACAAACTGCATGTTTCGTAGCATTTTCAAAAGGAGCTACAATCATGTACCTACAAACAGTCAATTCTTCGATGATTATGCAAACCCTTTCTACAAAACAGATTACAGCAATCATCCTTGTACCACAGATTTTACAATATCTCCAGGATGCGCTACTTCAACAAAGAATATGGAACCATTATATTAAGATGGGCATACAGCTTAGGAACAGTATCAGGGCATGGTGGTTTTATCCATTCAAACACATTTATAGTAAGAACCTGCGCTATTTTATTTGTGGAGGAGCACCTCTTAATCAAGAGATAGAGCAATTCTGGAATCGTCTTGGTATCTTAGTGATTCAAGGATACGGATTAACAGAAACCTCACCTGTTATCTCATGCAATACTCCCACCTTTCATAAGGAAGGATCAGTTGGAAAAGTGCTTAAACACGTCTATGTGAAAATTGAAAAAGATAGAGAAATTTTGGTCAAAGGACCAAATGTAACACATGGATATTATCATCAAAGAAAAAAAAACAACGAGGCTTTTGAACATGGTTGGTTTAAGACAGGAGATCTTGGATCTATGGATAAAGACCATTTTCTTTATATCAAAGGAAGAAAAAAAGATATTATCAAAACCACTGGTGGCATGACTATCTATCCTGAGGACATTGAAGAGGTTCTTTCACATATTAAAGGTGTTAAGGATTCTGTAGTAGTTGGCAAACAAACAAAACAAGGAGAACACGTATATGCAGTACTACTTCTTGATCCACTTTGCCAACGCACACCGCATGCTATCATCCTTGAGGCAAATAAAAAACTTGACACAGCCCAACAAATCCAAGAATATGCACTATGGCCAGAACCTGATTTTCCACGAACCGCAACAATGAAAATACGCAAATTAGAAGTTCAAACATGGATATCTAAAAAACATGAAAGAACATACCCACATACGCTCGCGCTCATATCTCCCCAAATCTCACAGATTATATCCACGGTATTATCACAACCAATTTATCATATTACTAAAAATGCTGTTCTCTTATCTGATCTAGGTATGGGTTCAATTGACCGTGTAGAACTCGTGAGTCGCATTGAAGAAGAATTTAGAATAGAATTTCCAGAAGAATGTATCACATCAAAGACAACTGTAACACAGCTTGAAAAACTCATCGAAAAACGCAAAAAGATTACACCAACACTATCATTTCCTTCTTGGACACAACATTATATTCTTAATCCAATTCGTAAAACCATTCAAACTATCTCAAACTTAATTATCCTCCTATTCTGTGATATTACTATTAAAGGAAAACACAATCTCAACTCAATCAAAGGACCTTGTTTGCTTGTTAGTAACCACACAAGCCACTTTGACACTCCAACACTTTTTTCAATCATTCCAGAGTCTGCGCAGAGAAGATTTTGTGTTATTACCTGGGCAGAATATTTCTTCCCTGGAAAAATACCATCATTCTTAATGATATGGAGACGATTCTGGTATTACATAGGTCTAATCACTTATCACATTATTCCATTTTCACAAAAACAGGGTGTTAAGAAGAGTATGGAATATACAGCAAAACAGTTTGACAACGATAGTATAATTCTCATCTTTCCAGAAGGCATGCGAAGTACTACAGACAAACTCAATCCATTTAAAGACGGTGTAGGACTCATAGCTCTTGAGATGAAAGTTCCCATAATTCCAATTCGCATTCAAGAAATGAATACTATCTTACCTTTACATCAGTATATACCACGCCGAGGACGAATCACTATTTCTATTGGGGCTCCATTCTCTATTTATCAAGGAACACCTCATAATGCAACATTACTTATTGAGAATGCAATACGTCAATTATAGCCATTATAATTCTGTCAAAATAGTATTGATACTAACTCAACAAATCCTAACCCTGCAAAACAACCAAGACTAAGTGCTGGCATTGCTGGATAAAATCTGTTTTGTTCTCCTTTAAGAAAAAGAATATATAACGCTAATGCAGCAAATGGAATAATAGCATAAGCCTGCCATAATCCATATGTTTTCATAATTACCCCAGAAAAGAGTAATGGAAAACCAAGATCTCCACCACCAAGCATTGCATGACTAATCATCCCTTTTGAAAATGATTGATTCTTAAGCAATGGTTGTGGATGCATATGCATTGGAACCCTTGGTGTTTTGTGAGGTTTGAGAAAGTAGGGAATAAGCATTCCAGCAAAAATATGCTGTGAAGATTGAAACTTTGCCAGTGTAACCATGTGCTTTGATTTCCATACAGCATACATATCATACAAAGAGATAAGAACAAGCAACCCTATACCAGAAAACAGATCCATAATAGGCACAAAGATCACAGCCAATCCCCCATACATAAATAATTCAGTAATATTCTGCACAACAACGTTTGGCCGAAAGATCTTATAATATGCTAAGACAATACCAAGAACTGCTGCAAGATAAGAATTAACAAATGCACCAAATGAAAGTGACAAGCAGATGAGAACTGCCATAAAAAACCACAGCTTCCATAAAAATGCAATATTCCAACGAATAATAAGCAGCAGCATTGCTGTTCCTACAAGCACACCAAACATCATATACAAAAACGATGTCGATGCCTCAATCTCTGGTCGTTCTAATTCTGTCCCAGCAATCTGCAGATCCCGAAACATAACACTTCCAGATTCCTTAGACTTTTCTATATCAACATATTTATTCATCACTACTAGGCCTATCACTTGTGCAAGTATAAACATACTTATCAAAATCCCAATAATTGCATGATGATGCTTCATAAACTTCTTTGATCTTAAGACTATATAAAAGGAATGGAACTGGATGGTGTGAACGAACTCAATCTTTATTAAGGGATAGACATAGCTATCACTTAACAGGGGGGGAGACATCACAATCACTTCTTTATTAGAACTAAAAAACATAATCAATAAATAGCCATTAAAGATCATTCTCTCTCATGCAAAAAATCATTGATCCATGGGGTAGCGAATTACCTGAAGACTATACTGCAATTATTAAGGATTTTGGACTTGAACACTTTGATCACCAACTCTTTCCTGAACCTAATCGAGTGATGAGAAGAGGTGTTGTATTTGCAGGAAGAGACCTAAAACCAATTGCAGAAGCAATTCACCATAAAAAACCTTACTATGTCTTATCAGGCATCATGCCATCTGGTGATCGTATACACTTTGGAAACAAGGTTGTTGTTGAAAATATCAAATATTTCCAAGAACACGGCGCAACTAAGACATATATGCTTATCGCAGATCTTGAAGCTGCATCTGCACGTGGAGTAACACTTGAAGAAGCAAAACGACGCGCAACTGAATTTCATATCCCAGCATATATTGCACTTGGATTAGATCCTAAAAAAACCATATTCTATTTTCAATCAGAAAATCGAGAGGTACTTCATCTTGCTTATGAATTTGCTAAAAAAGTTACCTCATCAGAGTTTCGTGCAATATATGGAACCAATGACCCTGGCAGAGTCATGGCAGCACTTACCCAAGTCGGTGATATTCTTTTTCCCCAATTAGAGCAGCGCATGCCAGGTATTATTCCTGTTGGTATTGATCAGGATCCACATATACGACTAACACGAGATATTGTACATCGAACTCATGAAAAATTTGGATTTACTCTCCCATCTGCAATCTATCACAAGTACACACCATCACTTCAAGGCGATCTGAAAATGTCTAAATCAAATCCGCAGAGCTGTATCGAATTACCAGAACCAATAGATCTTGTGATTAAGAAAGTCAAGCACGCCAAAACAGGAGGCAAGGATACAGAGGAGGAACAACGAAAAAAAGGTGGAATCCCAGAGATATGCATGATATTTGAACTCTATAAACAACACCTTATTGAGAATGATAAAGAGTTGGAAAAGGTCTATAAAGAATGCAGTAAAGGCACCTTACTGTGTGGATCTGACAAACAACACGCATGTAATCACATGACAAAATTTATGGAAGATTTTACCAACAAACTTGAAAAAGCAAGAAGAATGGTTGATAAACTTCATTTTATCAGATTTTAAAACCTGGGAAAGTGAATACAATGAGGGATCTTGCTATTGCTCGATCCCTCGGAACGATAATGCCATAGCCCCGCCCGGATTCGAACCAGGGTCACTGGATCCAAAGTCCAGTATGATTGGCCGCTACACTACGGGGCTAAAAAATCTGTTTTTTGATCACATCAAAAACAGATTTTTAGTATTGATTTAACGCTTCTTATAAAACTTTATCCCAATTTATGATTACCCAGCTCATAATGAAATATATTTGTTCGAATCGGACCACACAGCATCGTATACACAAAGGCACCAATCATCTTAATCACAAACAACAAACGACCCTCTTTTTTCAACCTCCTCACTGAAACAATAATAGGAAGACCTCGCAACACACCAAAGCGTGCACCAGCTTTATGACAACGGGATGTAAAATCATAATCCTCACCTAGAAGGATAGACTCATCAAATCCACCAACATTCTTGAACCAGCTCTTTTTAACAATAATATGAAATCCGCATCCAAAGGCTCGAATCCTTGAAAATAATATATAACACAGATTCCATAAACGATGTATAATCCAATCATCAAGTCGGTTACTATCCTCTTTAACAAAGGTTGTTGCCATATCTAGATGATATGATTGGAATTCTTGTATATTTTTCTTAAGAAATCCTTTTGGTAAGATAACATCAGCATCAAAAAAACAAATGATATCCCCACGAGCAACTTTGGCACCTGCATTACGACCAATACCAGGAAGACCACCCTTTACTACTTTTGCACCAAACTGTCTTGCAATCTTCTCTGTTCTATCTGAAGAACCACCATCAGCGACAATCACCTCAGTATGCATACCCTGCTGTTTAATTGATTGTAGAATCTTTGGAAGATAAGTCTCTTCATTCAAGGTTGGAATCACAATACTTATCATAACCTTAACGATGCTTCTTATTCTTAAATGTTGAACTATTACCCCTCTTATTCAGATCAATAAGATACTGATACTTTGGAGCTTTTGCAGCTTGTTTCTTGATCTCCTTTGAAATCTCACGCTCCTTATCAATCTTTGACTTTGTTAGATTAACCTCAAAAATACCCTTAGGACCTGTATTAGCACCTTTAAAACCACGAATTGATGCATAAACACGAGGACCAGCTTCTTTGGGAATCTGCCTTTGCTGCAACACCTTACTCCCTGTTAACTCAACCGCACCTTTCACACCCTTCCAACCACCAACAGCAGGAGTGTAACCAGGAGCTTTTGCAGCAAACACACTCGACACAACACACAAGAACAAGAGTATTGGTGCAATCCTCATATTTAATTTGAATATAAACTCTTTTATAAACCTTCCCTCACTTTTTTAAGCAATGCACTGTTCTAACTCACATGACACTCAATCACTTGCTTGATTCTGAAAAAGAATTCTTAGTAATCAAACACCTTATTCTAAATTCTCCAAAACCAGAGTTTCCAAAAGAAATTGAAAAAATATACAAAGAACTACACAACTTCACAGCACAAAGATCAATCATTCCTGTCTTTGAAGGAGATTATTTCCTACCTCATTGGTCAAACCAGATTATAATGGCTCATGGAAATCTTTCACCTAGTAAAGCAACCTTTAATCAATTACGTTCAGAAGGAGTAGCTGCATATCTTGACGAAGTTATTGAAACCATTCTAAAATTTACTCCTTATTATCCTACTATGATTTTATGTTTTGAAGCAAAACTTGGAACCACCACACATGCTACACATACACTCATCTCAACACTAATACAAGCAGGACTTTCCAAAGCATATATTGATTCCTATTATTCATGGAAAATTAAGGATGTTATTCAAACAAATAATCTACAAAAGACGAGATATCTTACATGTCAACACCATATTGCAAAACTTGGAAACCTAGAATTTAGACTGGGACATTCTTACCAAGATATTATTGCCATACCATATCCCCTAATCTTTTTTCCAAATACACGTTCATTAATCCCTCTTATTTATGGAGCAGTAAATAACAAGCAAACAGTTCACCAATCTGCACAAAACCCTAATGTACTTGGAATCTACTGGAGAGGAGAAGAACATAACATTATTCGCATCTTCCTAAATTCATTTGGTGCAAGAAAACGATTCTAATTTTTTCAAAACCTGGGAAAAGGGAATGCAATGAGGGATCTTGCTATTGCTCGATCCATCGGAACGATAATGCCATAGCCCTGCCCGGATTCGAACCAGGGTCTCCGGAGCCAGAGTCCGGAATGATTGGCCGCTACACTACAGGGCTAAAATTGTGCTCATCTCTGCTGAGCACAATTTTAGGAATACTGTTTCATGTTTTTAAAGTTTGCATTTAACAATCTTTATAAATCAATTGATAATCCTATAGTCTAACAAGGTATCT
>CAZQZJ010000043.1:0-8165 GCA_964597775.1 uncultured Methanosarcinales archaeon | reverse complement strand
ACCTCTTGCACCACCGCAAGAATCGCTGGTGCTTACGAACCGTGCTTTGTGTCTCTTGTGAGGCTTCCTAGGTTATGTTGCAAGTTGGGTTGTCTAAAAAGTCATCGTTGAGGATGCGATTTTGAAAAAAAGTGTTTATTCTTGATGGTTTTTCTTTGAGTTGATCTTGTTTGTTTGGTTTTTTGAATGATTGTGGGTGTATTTTTCTGATGTTGTAGGTAAGGTAGTAGATTCCTGCTTTGATATTGACTTTTTCTATTCCTTGTAAAAGATATCTTTGTTTAGATTTGTTGAGCTTGACTTCGCCAAAAAACCGATTCTACCTTGTTGCCACTTCGTTTTCTTAGCTCAATTCCTTTTTCCGATTGGAGATTCTTGTTCTTCTTGAGAATGATGACCCTAGATTTCATGAAAAAAAGATACTGGCTGTTTTTGGCTTAATTTTTCCAGAATGCGTTCAAAATACTCAAGCCCTAACAGCATGCGACCTTCTTGTTCACATACTGTGCGATAATTCATACCTACCACAAGTTCAAGTTCCAATACACCAGCAGTGTAAACCCTCTTCACAGGATTCCAAACAACCTGATTCCATGCATTAAAAAATTCTTCACGATAATCACTAAGAATATGAAACCATTGGGTGATATAGCCCACCCACTCTTTAGGACCTTGGCAAGCTTGAGAAATGCCAAATTTAATGGCATCTTGATCAGAGGAAATCCTGCTTAAAGAGTCTTCTAATGCTTCTGCTTGTGTTTCAATAGGATTTGATGGTAATAAAAGTGATGTAATCTCTGAAATGCCACGACTCATCGTCTGAAGGCATCGCGATGATTCATAAACTCCCTCACCAAAAACTCTAAGTTCTGGATTATACAATGCATCAAGCTGATGATAATTCAAAAACTTTGCCCTGGAATTATCAAATCTTTTCCTAAAGCATTCAATCACACGCGCATCAGTAAGGGTCTGTAGAGCTGGCACACCTGATATGTTGGACTCTTGAAATTGTTGAGACTCAAGATGGATCTTAGTAACTAGTGACTCAAATTGCATTAACGCTGCAAGATAATGGGCTTGCTCAGAAGATGTGATATCTTTGTTGTGAAGTTTGCCACAGTGATTAGGAAATGTTTGACAAGCCACACCTCTTTTTTCTAAAAGCCCATACAAAAAATCAAAACCGTATTCAAAAAGAAGATGATATTGCCCAATACCGTCACACAGATCATTTTTACCTTTGTCAAATGGAAACTGGATAATCTTACATTGTACAGATTCATGCTGTTTAGGTGTGTACTGTTCTTCAGATGGTTTATGGTCTACTAAATGGATAACATTATCATTATCTTCACTCATGACCTTGAAAAACAATGCTTGATTTAAAAATCTGAGGGTGCTATCTAGATTTTCGAGCCTGGCTTTCTTCATAAAGGAATAACATCTTCTTACGAAGTTCCTGATATTCTAATGTCTCATCAGCATACACATCAATTTCATTGCGAAGGGTGAATGCGTTAACAATGAGTTTATATGTTTCCTCAAAATGTTGTAGATGCACAGACTTTTTTAGACGAGAAATTGATCGAAGATAGAGGTCTTTAACAGCTTCATTAAAAGAATCACCTGAAACAAAATCCTTAACCAATGTATCAAGACAGGATTGGGGATCAGGAAGAACCTCTAAATCCTTAGTTGAAATGCGAACCATAGGACTGGAATGTATAACAGATTTATATTGTTTAGGTTTACCGTGCAGAATCACTCTGGCGCTCAACATCATTCTTCTTAGAAATAGCCACAGAATTAGGAGACAGATTATAGGCATTAAGCAACTCATCAGCTAGTGCTTCTACAATTCCTTTTTTAGCATTAAACGACTTTGTATATGAACCCTGGGCAAAAAAACGAAGAGCAGTATCAACTCGACGCTGGGGACTACACTCCACTGCTTTTGGATACCTAGCACCACCATACTCAATCGTGAGAATCTCCTCACGAGGAGCAGCATTCTCAAGCGCCTTAACAAACACCTCAATAGGATTCTTCTTTGTACGCTGCTCAAGAATCTTAAACGCCTCAAACACAATATTATACACGTGATTTGCTTTTCCAGTCATGTGACCTGACGAGCGCCAATGCTTTTTTGCTTTATGACCAGGCACCATCAACTTATTCATCAAACGCTCAACAATAAATGTTCGTGACTTATGAAACTTATTCCCAGCATAACGAGCACCAGTCTTTGGCACAATACGCGGCTGCAAAGAAATATAATTCTTAAGCCCTAAATCCTCAACAACAATACCTTCCACACTCCACGTGTTAAATGCAAGAACATCAGAAATTGCCATTATCTTCTCGCCTTCTCAATCTTACCCTTAAGCAAGGCATCAAGAGACTGATCATTAACCTTAACTAATTTCCAACGCACACCAGGAATATCACCCATAGCACGACCCATCTTTCCACCAATACACTCCACAACAACCTCATCATGCTCATCAACAAGCTTACTTGCACCATCACCAGGACAAAAGGCAGTAATCTGACGACCATTCTTAATAAGCTGAACACGAATACACTTTCTCATAGCAGAATTTGGCTGCTTTGCCTCAAGCTGAATCTTCTCAAGCACAATACCACGACCCATTGATGCACCCTCAAGCGGATCCACTTTCCGCCGCAGATTCAAGGCCTGCTTAATATACCGACGATGCAACCAACGAGAAGCCTTACGCCTCTTGCGTAATGCCTTGGCAGCATTCAAACCTGAAGTCTTATGACCCATAAAGACGAGGTAGCAAGGACGCCTTTTTAAATCTTATCCTAACACTTTTATCTCTTCACACACAACATATCGACTCACAATACGTTCATAAAAGCGAAGCATCACACCACCACGACCAATAACCATACCCCTGCTCTTAGAATCAATAGGGGTAATCATGATTTTCTTGTCCTCCACAACAATACTAGAAGCCTTTGCAGGATAAATCAGATTCTGCACAAATGCAGGAAGATCATCTGCCCACTCCACAATTTTGATCTTTTTCTTTATAATGTCCTCAAGACGATGAACATTTGAACCACGCGCACCAATAGCCTTTGCAATCTCCCCAGACTCAACAACAAATACCAACAACTCCTGCTCAGAAATTTTCTCAAGCAGAGCATCACGAAGACGAGCATGCGCCACTGATTCAAACACAGACATAAACTTTAGAAGATTCTGATCATACACAATCTTAACCATGCTACTCAATCACGCCAATAGTTGCAACACAAAACGGACGCTTACACACAGTCCCTAACTCCTCAACAGGCATGGACAACTCCACAATCTCAAGAGGAGAAACCTTGTTAAAATGAGCAATATCAGATTTCACACACACAGGCGCATTTGAGGCAAGATAGACCTTCTTAATCTTACCTTTTCTGATAAGCTTAAGTGTGCGCTGCGAACCAAGAACAAGTTTTTTTTGCTCCTGCAACTTCCGAATCTCCCATGCATAATCTGTTACCATATAAACATCAGAACCCGGGATCATTTTTAAAGGTTTCTTAAAAAAAAACGTATACTACCCTACTACAGAGACCTATAGGAAATAACCTTAATTTTAGGATATTTCAAAAATGAAAGTAAGGTTATTTCCTAATAATCAAATCACTTTAATCTGGGAAAAATATCCTATAATTAAAGTGATTTGATATACCTTTGCTATACAACCTACCTACTACAAAAAACAATCTACCATTAATCCTAGAACATCCCACTACAACAACTTCTCCTTTTGCAAATCCTCAAGCAATGATCGCACATAATGAGCAAGCTGCAACTTCACAGCCTCATCATACGTAAACCAAGCATAGGTCTCGACTTCATCTTTTCCAACGACAATCTCTCCACTTGCAGTTCCTAAAAACACATGCCCCATCAAATGGATATCATCATGTATCAGATAATAATCCCTAAAATGTCTAGTAAGAACAAAATGCATTCCAGTTTCTTCACACACCTCCCGCGTAACTACCTCAGAAAGCTCCTCATCAACATCTGCCTTTCCCCCAGGCACTGTCCAAAAGAATGGAAAATACTTTTTAGTAGGCAAACGAAGAAGAAGCAAAATCTTACCATCTCGAATAATAACACCTGATGCATGAGTAACATCTTTCATGCTGCAACCTCCAGAGGATCCCAGAATAAGGTGCTTAAATAGCTTGTCTTGTATAACTCAATAACTGCAGTGAGTTGCTCGACAATATTCTCACCTGTCAATCGCAGTTTGCCTTCTTCACGAACAAGTCTACACGGTATCAACCGAGAATCAGTGCTAAGAAGAGGCGTATACAATCCTTCCTGGCATGGAAACGAATGACACAACGTACAAATGGAATTTTGATATCGTGTTCCCTTAGTAGAATCCTTGACACGTACCTTAATACCAGTTATCAAAGTAATTTCTTCAACAGGAATACCAAACGAGGTTGTATACTCAAGTTGCCTTCGGCTTTCAATAATAGGCTCGAGCCTCTTCACAACCAGGTGAAGAGGATAGAACTGATTTCGCCATTCAGCTTCTTTGGTTGCATCAGTATTGTATAGATCCAGGAGTTTAAGATCAATCCGAAGTGCACTACAATAGCTAATGATGGATTCAACTTCAGATTGGTTCTCATGACAGACTACCATACCAACTCGGTTCAGAAGTCTACGATCCGCTGCTTCTGAAATATTCTCCATAGTCTTCTGTACAACAGCAACCGGCACTCGCCAGGTTTGTGCCGAGAGTCTCTCTTCAAGAGTATCTAAACTGATGCGTAGATCAATGGGATTACCATCCTGCCTCAATTCCTCAAATATGCCCCAATATTTGTGTAGCATACTTCCATTAGTGGAAACAGCCGTATGCAATCCAAGTGATGTGGAATGATACATCAGTTCATTCAACCCTGGAACAAGAAGGGGTTCCCCACCAGTATAACGAATTTTATCAATGCCAAGGCGTGCGGCAATTGTAATTACTTCTTTAATCAATTTTATGTCTGTTCGCTTATTGGCAGTATTAAACCCTTCACCATGCCCCCCTTCAAATGAAGGACAATAGTTGCAATCAAAGTTACATGCGTTAGTTAGCGCAATTGTTAAGTAAGGTATGTGTTTCATGGACTCCCATCTCGTAATTGCCGCTCTTGAATAAGTTGTTCGAATCGTGAAGCAATTGTCTTATTCTTCATAATCTGGTAAAAACTAATGCTCCTAAGTAGACGATTATCTTCGTTATATGATAACGCTTCTCCGACAAAATTCATATACGGTTGGTACTCTAGAGCAACAGATGCTAAATTAGATCGAAATCGACTCCTACAAATCATTTGGTTCTTTCTGCGATCTTGAAGGTGAGAGTAGACGTCTTTAGCAGACTCAAATTTGGAATATATAATAGGCAGTTTAGAATATCTCTGTGCAAGTCGTTGTTCAACCTGTTGGTAGCCTAGCATGATATCCAATAGCTTATAACGTGTTAGAGTATGTTTTACAAAGTGGAAAATTCCCTTGTTCTCAAAGTACGGGTGATACCTATTCTGTGCTTGAGATAGATAGTGCCCAAATGATTCAAGCTCCTTGATTTCCACTTCCTCAAAAAACGTTCGTCCAGAACTTGGTAATAACAAATTCGGAGATATATCGTTCACAAAATATTCATCTACAAGGTGGTCTAATGCCAACATTTCGTAGTCAAACTGTGCATGGAAGATCATTTCAGACGATGAAGTACAATCGGCTTGAACCCTTAAAAGTTGAGAGCGAGCCTGATTTCTGGTGTCAAGCAAATGACTAAGATACACTTGATCAAAGAGCCTTTCTCCGAGATATTTTGGAAGGTGAGTGCCATCAGCTTCAATCTGGGAAGAAGAAACATCATAAGCAAGATGCACATAAGATGGGATTTGCAGCAATTGTTTAAGCCATCCCTGATGAACATCAAGCATTGTTTCACGCAATGGTTTTGATTGTAGCTGCATAGGCTTACAGAATTATCCAACAATATTAATCCTCACTTCAAATTTAGGTAGGTTTGCGATATTTTTTGGAGTATACCGGCTAAAGACCAAAAATTCGCACCAGAGACTACTTGTCATACCAATCTATTTAAGCATAATAGTCTAATGAAACGTTATGGTTTACAAGGGGGAGAAGGCCATTGTAAAAAGTAGTGTACATGAGTTGGATGATAAAGATCGTAAACTGCTCTACCTTCTTACAAAGAATGCTCGGCTACAGAACAAAGATCTAGCCCAGGCAACAGGATTATCACCAGACACTGTGAAATACCGAATTGATAAAATGACTAAAAATAAAGTTATCACTGGTTTTACTGTTGTCTTCAATCGACACAAAATTGGATATGATGCAGTTGACATTTATTGCAGCGTACAAAACCTTAGTGACAAGCTTATCATGGAACTCATGACTAATCCAGATGTGTACTGGCTTGCGACAGCTAATGGACCTTTTAATCTCTGTCTCTCAACAAATGCTGAAGGTATGGAGGATATTCAGAAACTCATAGCGTATCTCAGAAGAACAACAAAGATTTACCGCATGATATGCCTCCCCTTGTACTATGAACATACAACAACTCACGAATATCTAATGGAAGGTATTGTACAGCGACCAGTGTTACGCAATTTCAGAGCAAACGAAGTTTCTTTTGAAAAAGAGTTCATAGAACGAAAGCATACCAGCAGCAACATACGAATACTCTCAAATGTTGAGCGCGCTGTTATGGACCTACTGATCCGAGATTGTAGGACCCCTCTTTATGATATTGCCATTAAGATTCACAGGTCCATTGAAACGGTAAAGAGAATAATCGCAGGATTAGTACGTGAAGATATAATCATCCAATTCGAACCAAAGATATCAACACCATTACTTGGCTACTACTGGGGACTTATCTTTGTAAGGCTCAAAGATCCAGCTGACAGAATGGATTCACCTATTGTCAAGTACGTAAAGTTGCAACCTTATGGCCATTGGTTTTCGTATGTCATCGGAGACTATGATCTTATTCTCAGTCTGCATACTAAAAACAAGTCTGAGTTTGAAAAGATAGCTTCAGATCTCAAAAGTAGGTTTATCAATTGTGTTGACCACATAGAAAACATCACTCTCAAACAACAATTCAAACATATGAATCTCTTTTTGAGGAGGAAACCAATATGAAAATCGCTGTTATCATCCCAGTATATAACAAACCACAAACAACACATGAATGCCTCACATCGGTGTTTAAGTATGAAAAGGTGAATCCACAATCTGTTGTCATTGCTATAGATGATGGCTCAAACAAAATGACGAAGTATTGTCTCAAATCATATCCAGTGGATGTTCTGACTAATCCAAAGAATAAAGGTTACTTATACTCAACAAATCGTGGCATAAACTATGCGTTAGATGACCTAGCTGCAACGCACATTGCGCTACTTAACAATGATGTTGAAGTCCAAGGTCCTTGGTTGGCAAACATGGTCAAATATATGGATAGATATGATCTTGTTGGATACTATGGTCGTCAATATATAGGTAAAAGTAAGCACAAGACAGGATACTTTCTCGAATTTTCATGCGCGTTGATAGATTCAAAAGTATTCAAACAAATAGGAGTTCTTGACCCTAGATTTCCAGGCGGATACTACAGCGATGATGATATCTGTGTAAGAGCCATGTGCCAAGGATTCAAAGTTGGGCAATTGCGCAATACAGATCCACAATACATAGAACATCACATTGGATTGACGAACGGCACGATGCGAGATCTGCTTATTAAGAAAGCTTACGATGTTTTCCTAAAAAAGTTTAGAAATGACATTCATCCAGTTGTGAAGGAATACTTGAAACGATGGACTTGGGATCCTCACAAGCAAGAATGGGGCGATGCAAAGCGTGTTCGCGCATTACGAGCACGATTCGCACAAAGATAATACCACGAGATTCCTATTCAAGAATTTTTTGCTACTCCCTTTCTTACATTTTGTAATTACCTATAGGAAATAACCTTAATTTTAGGATATTCCAAAAACGAAAGTAAGGTTATTTCCTAATAATAAAAAATCCCAACCTGGGCAGAGCCCAGGGGTATTTTTTAATCTCAAAT
>CAZQZJ010000042.1:0-8188 GCA_964597775.1 uncultured Methanosarcinales archaeon | reverse complement strand
CACAACCATTCCAGGGAAAAAATACCTCAAACACAGACGATCTTCCACAAAAGAAAGAGAACATTCTAAATAAAAATAAAAAATCCCAACCTGGGCAGAGCCCAGGGGTATTTTTTAATCTCAAATAGGTAAATATATCCGATGCAGAGCATCGGGGTATGAACCCATTTGAGAAGTCAAAAGTTCGCTTGTGAGCATCTAGATTCCAGCAGGACGAGCATGCCATTGGTGTTGAGCGGCAGCAGCGCGATCATTGGGGTGGGTGCGAACTTTTGACAAGGGGCTCCCATTTTTTCATTTAAGCATGTGATTTGGCAATGAGCAGTTTTGACACTCACGATGCTATCTTCTCACTTGCGCATCATTTTGCCGTGTTATATTTAACAAGGCTTCATACGGACTTGGAGATTTAAATGTAGAACGATAGATTTGCTTTGCTTGCTCTTGTGTCTCATTAACAAGATTTAGATTAATAGTTCCTTTTGGATAGTAATTTGCACCTTTAAAGCCCTTACTAGACTCAATCACAATATCACCACTCTGCGTTTTCTGCACTCCAGAATCCTTTTGAACAGATGTACCAAGCTCAATTGTACCCTTAACTGTAGACAAACCATCTGAGGATCTCACTACCTTCTTTTTTATATCACTATCATTGTCACTATCTTTTTGAACCACTGGTTCAATCTTCTCACCCATTTTCTTACTCTCCTCAAGCAACTGTTTTATCTCTTTATCCAAGGCATCATCAACATCTGTATTTGTTTTATTAACCACTACATCAGATGAGATGTTTTGGCTAGGCATTTGAATTGTTATATTACCTGTGCTATTTTGCTCTGCTCGATCTTGTATTTTACCTACTTTTGGAGGAGATGCGCATGCACTAAAAACAAGCAGGATAATAATCAACATTTGCTTTTGAATCATACCTTATTCACACCCAACCATATTTAAGAACCTTTTGCACACATCTTCTTTATTACATGCTGATACTTAAAATTAAGTTTTACACTGTTCCTTTCTTGCAACTCATTAACCACTTCAGGAAGAACCTGCCAATTAGGAACACCTTGCCTTCCTGCACAGAATGCTGCATCGATTACTTCTGACCTATACTTTTTACCAATTATTTCCTTAAGACGTGTCATCATCTGCATTTCTTCGAATGCAATTTCTTCAGGAGATCCAGTCCTAGCATTTTCTAGATCAATCGTATACAAACATGGTTTTTGAGGATCAATAATAATATGACGAGGCTGATAATCACCATGAATCAAACCTTCATTCTCCTTAATCTTTCCAAGCGCACCACAATAAAATGCAATTGAAGGATACAATTGACGATAATCACATGCAGGATGAGATTCATCATGATTAACTATGACAGCGTTTCTAGCCAGATGCTCAAGCCTTGAGGCATTCAAACCTGTAACAAACTCTGCCCCTAATGTCGTACCAATAATATCCTTTCTATCTGACTGATCTTTAGGAGGACATGATTCTCCAAAAAAGAGAAGTCTTGGTTTTGGACATGCAATGCCTAACCCAGTCTTTGATTGATACCTGCAAAGAAGATCAGACCACAACATAAGCATATAAAATTCCCATTCTGCTTTACGAGCTGTACGTGGCTTTGATTTGAGAAAATCACCACTCCTAACATACACCAATGTCTGAGAACTTTTTGGAGTCTTTGGATCAAACTCATGAGCCCCAGACAAAATAAGAACTCCTGCATACTTAGGAATTTGATATTCACTCATACTTTCCTGAATTAGTGATCCTTTTTATTCTTTAGCTTCCAAAGTACTTGTTAGAGCCCTATCGGTTGCAGGGGCGCTGGCTTGTGTTTGCATTCGCAAACACACAACGCCGCTCGCACTTCACAGCACTATTCAAAGAAACCCTCCTATCTGGAACCTCCTCGGGTTTGCGTAGAAATTCATAATAGTGCTCGCATTCTGGCACAATCGAAGCCTTCGGCTTCGCTGTGCACAAGGTCGAAATGCGACCTTGTTGCGTTCCACGCCAGCACCTCTGCATAGCACCTGGCTTAACAAGTACCTTCCAAATAAGTTACACCACTAGACTAGATAATATCTCACATACGATTCTAAACCTTGTGCAGCTTCACGAAGCCTCATAACCTGAGCAGACAAACTGTGCGAAGACAATAAACCTTTCCCACTCTCCCACTCGATTCGACTCCATACTGTTCTCTGATAAAACTCAGATTTCTCCACATCATTCTCCTGCCTTGGATAGATATGCCTATGAAAATGTGGAACAGTCTGATACGCATGCTTACCATCTTGCACAACCTCTGTAAAATCAATTGTTCCATACACCTTGTAAAGAACCTGCTTAGCAACCTGAGTCAATGCAGCTAGTGAATACACTTCCTCCAAAGAAAGCTCTAACCCATTAGGCTTATGCGCCTTTGAAATAACTAAAGAATGACCTTCGAGTAATGGAGCAATACTCACAACTGCATAACCATACTTATCACTCAAAAAATGCTGATTCTCAATAACATTTGGATCACAAAATGGACACTCACTTTTCATAACCTTCACTCTACAGCCTCACACTTAATCAGATGATAACCAAACATTGTCTTCACAGGCTTTGAAACCTCCCCAGGCTTTAATGCAAAAGCAGCATCCTCAAACTCCTTTACCATCATCCCCTTTTTAAAAAAACCCAAATCCCCACCCTTATTTTTTGAAGGACACAATGACTTTTGCCCTGCTAACTGCTCAAATGAAACACCTCTTTTCAAATCAAAAAGAATAGCATTAGCCTCATCCTCAGACTTAACCAAGATATGACGCGCATGCACTTGCTTTGACATATAATACAGAATAAATCACATCTTTAATTAGATTGCGATAGGATAGGTTGCTATAACAAGTTGTGGGAATTGTTTGATAAGATCTCTTTTTTGCTTGATTGAATTGAAAAGTTGGATTTCATCTGAGTTTGTTTCCCTCTTTTTCTTGTTGTTCTCCTGCGATTTTGTTGAGATGATTGAATAATTCTTGTGCTTCATCGAGAAGTATTACCCTAGAGTACATAACTTTTCTTGACATGAGTCACAGATGAAATCTACCACAGTCTAAGGAAGAAGAGCAAGAGCATCAAAATACAACCCAATTTATCGGAAAAAGAATAACTGGCAATCGAGTTATTCAAACGATTCGGATTCGCGCTTGAAGGGACGCTCAAAGACCACTATCGCGTGGGTGAGAATATGTATATTTACAGCAAGGTATACTCAAAATAAATCAAGACAAAGCGATTTGTCTGAATTCCTCGTTTCTGCTTGTCTTTATAAGGAAACTCTGTTTTTCCCACCTTGATGACTGGAAAGATAATCCGACTAGACGAGCGTCGAAATCTTGACCCTCACAGTGACTATTATGATTTATCTCTTGAACAACGCTTCGCTGCGTATAATCTGTGGGTTTGGAAGACTGCTTACGATCATCGAGAATGTGTACTCAAAGACCTTGGGAATGCTGATTCTGGGGACAAGCGGCCTACTGCTAAAGACCTCACGGATGAGCTAAAAAAGATCATACCCTCATTTACAGGCACTGTCTTGCGGCGTGATTATAACGCCTGGCCAAGCTATGTTCTTACAACAGGAGACATGCGATCTTTGTTTGGGGAATCTCTTTTTGGTAAAGTTACTGGTAAAGTAGTAGTCGAATCGGACAATCTGTTGTCACCTGACCATCAAGACCTTGCCGGATACGTGATCCTCATTGAAGAACAGGAAAATGAGGAAAAAGAAGGTTTTATTGCCAGCCACGAAGGGGAACACGCAGGCAACTCGAGATACCCAAACGCGCTTCGTAGAGATCAGTATTACTCTGCGTTGAAACAGGGCAAGTTTCTCTCATCCGAACAAGCAGTCCAAACGATCATCGGGCTTGATGAGGCAATTCAAATTGACGAGGCAGGCGCAGTCATTGACTCATACAGATGGTTAGAGTGCCGAACCTGGAAACCTTGGAAACCTGGTCGAAATGATGAGACCTATGATGTCAGTCTTATCAAAAGCTGGTGGGATCGATTCGGGCGAGACTTCATTGGTGAGTTAAAAGAATCCTCACGAAATATGCTCGGCTTCCAACTGAGTTCTTTTCGAGCATCAGGTAACTTGAACACCAAGGTTATAGATAACATAAATCAACACGAACGAAACTCTATGAAATTCCCGCTTATTATGAAACAAACCACCGAACGACTGGCTAATAAGTTGCAGAACCCTGAAAGCTTGGAACCTTTAAGCTACGCTATGTCTTACATAACAGAATCATTACAAATCGTTGATTACTCTGAAATTATTGATGGCACCCTAGAATCCTTCTGTGCTGACGTTCTAGAACCACACAGACTTGGCAGGGGCGGTTTTGGTCAAGCCTTCACACAATTCTTGGCTGAAAAGAACAAAGATTAGGGAATCTTATCAAAGTCTTCTGAAAAAATTATCAATAGCATCTGGAACCCAAGTTTGTTTGGTACCTTAACTTTATGCTCCCTTGTTACTACATGGTTAGGAGTCAGTATATACGGGAATATTTTGCAATCAAATTTGAGAATTGAGGCACCCCGAATTAGCTTATGAAAAAATTCACGTTAAGGTTCCTAAATTTTCGTGAATTTGCTGTAATTCTTGATTTGCCCGGTGCTAATCAACCTTGGGCTGTGGGGCACACCATCCAGAACCGCTTCGATGAATCCCTTCTCATCTTGGCTCTTGGAGTCGATGTAGGCGTTGTAGAGTCCCGCTATTCCGGTTTTGAATTGGTGAATGACCCTATCCCTCCAATTAACACTCACTGAAAATTCACCTATTCGAAGCAAACCTTGGTGATGGGCATGTACCTCATCGATCAGCCGATGTACTATCGGTCGAATCTCTCCTTTTTTCAAGGATTTTCTGTACATTTCCGTTGCGAAATATGGATATCCTTGAGTCATCTGCCGGACATGGGCTCCTTCATGTGCAGACACGCAATGATGAATCTCAGGGGCGCTAAGTTTTCCGGAAAATGCATCCTTTGCTACAAAGATTGGCATGGATGTCACGCAACCAATAAGTGGAAGCACGGAAGGAACGAGCGCGTACGGTTCGCCTTGAGCCAATCCGCGCATCCCCGCAACCTGGCTCTTGGCACGGTCTTTATCGAAACCTATCTGAATCGCAAGGCGGTAGACGAAATCATTGACTAACTTCCCAGCAGGATCATAATAAATTCCAGAACAACCAGGTATGTTGGTTTGAATCAAGTCATCCAAAAAGCGCTGTCGTAACCCCTCTTCACTAATCGCAGCTTCCAAGAATGTTTCATCCGGCATTCGTTGATTATATTTAATCTCTTTTTAAGGTTGAGGGATGAAGTTCATTTCAGCGGTTGTTTTGTTGACATATCGGTGTAGAAATAAATAATTGTAGGTTTTATTCGCACATATGCCCAGAGGAAACTACCAAATTGAATGTCTGAAAATTAATTTATTCTTGCCTATTCGGGCTCGCAACATAGGAGAAGAAACTCCTGCTATCTACCGATGATTAGGCATTATTGCTAAAATTTTTCTTGTACTGTTCCATAAAGTTGATAGGATTCTTTCTTACCAACACAAGATTTGCTGCGGTGACGTACTTCACAGGGCTCCAACCTCCATACCCATGGCATTGCTCGTACTTGCTTGGTGCCTTTAGTCCTGGTGCATGTTCCCACGTGACAAAAATATTTCCTTTTGAGAAAGACCCTGTCACAATCCCTACAGTTCCCTTTGGGACTGCATACTCTTGATTTTGATCGAATAGCTTACGTCCCAAATACTCAATGATTTGTTGCTTTTCTATAATAGCTTCAGAGTCATCTGCTTTGAAAGGCTTGTCCAGAATTGTGTTCGAAAACCATCCGAGTTTGCCAATTATTTTGATGTCTACCGGTGAAACCTTAACGTCATATTCGCTTCCTCTACCTCCTGCAACTTCCTGAGGGCTCTTGAACAAACTTGGATTAAATCCAATAATCACCTGTTCCTTATTGTCTATCTTCTTTACAATACCCAAGTATCCCTTGTCTGCAAGCACCACGTTTGTTCCAATACCTTTACTTTCCACGTAATCTCCTTGCTTTATGTTTCTTTGAATGACCTGAGGATTCTCATATCGAATTTTCTCCTGAGAATATACTTTCCGAAGGTGTTGAATCAATTCATCATCACTAATGATGTCAAGGACCGCTGCTGGAATCGTCACATCAAATAAGGGGTCTATCTGCTGAATTTCAGCAAGGAGACTTGTCAGTCTAGGATCACGTTTTGATTCTACCAACAGCTCCGCTGTTTGCGCTTCAGAGAGTGATTCTAACTTTGACAAATCATTCTTCGCGACTTGCGCAGCGTGATATCTTAATCCAGTTCTGGGATTCGTTAACTTTCTCAGGAATTGCCTCAGGTTGTTCGAGTAGGGCAGATTCTCTAATTCTATCGGTTGACTCAGATCGATTCTTAGCTGCTCCTGTCGGATGTCCACAATCTCTTTCCCGTACGCTGCCGCGATTACTGTATTACCCAACGCAACGATATCTTGAGAGATGCTCTGGGTTCCTGAATATGTGTCTGGAGGGTAATATCCAAAATTATCAATCGGGACAGTTAATCCGCTACCTTGCTTGCCTGTTCGACTAAAATTGAAGTCAATGAGATATGCTTTCGAGCCAGTAAACAGAATGTTGGAGGGTTTAATGTCACGGTGGTATACGGGCTGCGGAAGGGTTTGGAGATAGTATATTGCATCAAGAATATCTGAGAGAACGATCTTCGCTTCTTGTTCGGATAGGGGAACCTTGTTCTCTATGCGGGTAAGCAAGTTCTGTGCTTCAACGTACTCCAAAGCAATAGCCTTAACTGGGATACCTCTAAAAGAAAATGAGACTTCTTCAAGAAGCTTCGGAATGTTTGGATGATTGATCTGACGCAATAAATCCGTTTCCCGGGACGCAAGTTCGTCCGTTTTGTCTGGATTAAAATCAAACAGACCCATCCCGGGCAATACCACTGAAGAAATCTTAACTACGCGGGAGTCTTTTTGATCGTTGTTCTGATAATCCGTAAGAAAAGTCACACTCTGTGTTTCTTGATTACCTGAGAGCTTCTTGATAATATTGTAACCTTTCTCAGTCAATCGATCTTCAAGACACTGCGTAAACTCAGACTTCGCCATAGCGGACATAGGCGTTGCTTCTTTAAAAAGATGGGCTAATCTCACGTCTCACCACCCAACTGTTTTATAGCGTCTACTTTCTTCTTAAAATCACTCAGTTCGCACTCTATCAATGCTGTCGTAAACTCAGCCATAGTTGTGCCATAGAATATGCAGTATATCTTTATCAAGTCTGCTATCTGCTTGGGTACCTTGATACTTGTAGGCTTAATGGTTCTGATCTGTTCTTGGTATAGGGTGAGTCCCATAAGGAAAGTCCTAACGACACCTGAATATGAAAAATAGGGGGATTCTACTCTTTCTATTTTTCTGTCCCTTCGGTTTTTGGAAGAACAATGTCTTCGATCTCTTTGAGCTTCTTGATGTTGAGTTGGTAGGCGTCTCCGTGCTTGGTCTTGCCGTAATGGGTCACTAACTCCTCTTTGACAAGGTCAGAGAGAACTTCAGGGATGAAACCAGCTAGGTGTCTTGGTATTCCGCTTTGCAGCCTTTCTACAAGAAGATGTCCTTTTGTGAAAGCGTTATTCGCATAAATTTTCTTGAGGATGTTTTTCTTGATTAATACATATTCCACTGGCGTGATCTTGGGCATCGAATGTACATTTCCATTCGAGTTATTAAGGGTTATTGTTATATTAACATTTATGGCTTATATGAGCTAAAGATAGAAAGATTTATATTGTGCCCGACCATACTTGGTATATGGAAAAGACACTATTCCTTGAGATAATGGGAGACACGCCAGTCCTTAGAGTATTCGATTTCTTTATCTTAAATGAAGAGTTCGATCAAAGCATGACGGACATAGCAGAAGGATCTGGGGTGGGATATTCTACTCTTAAGCTATTCTGGCCTATACTAGAGGGACAAGGGATTGTCTCGCATATCAGAACTGTTGGAAAGGCAAAGATGTACAAACTCAATGAGACTAATCCT
>CAZQZJ010000041.1:0-8205 GCA_964597775.1 uncultured Methanosarcinales archaeon | reverse complement strand
GATGCAGAGCATCGTGGTATGAACCCATTTGAGAAATCAAAATCAACAAGTCGCCTTCTGACCACTGTTTATAACTTCATAATTACATCAGCAAGCTTAATTGGATTATGACGAATAACATCAGGCTCGAAAATCATATCCTTACACAAGACTGTGATCCCTAACTCCTCAACTTTTACTTTGTCAACCTCAACAGGAAACGCACGTTCACTTGCATACCTCTGCTTGGCAGCAGCAGAAACCTCTTTATCATTACAGATCATCACATCAAAACGACAACCTAAATAACCCATAATCTCTTTTGCAAAATCAGATGCTTTAAACCCATTAGTCTCTCCAAATTTTGTCATCACATTACAAACATAAATCTTCTTTCCTTTTGCATTACATAATGCCTCAGATACCCCATCAACTAACAGATTTGGAATCACCGATGTATACAAATCACCTGGACCAATCACAATCTTATCAGCAGAATCAATAGAATCAAGCACTTCACAATATGCTGATGCTTGAGCATCTAAAAACACACGCTTAATCCGTAGATTCCCATCATGTTTTGGAACATCAATATTTGTCTCATGCTTAATAATAGCACCATCCTCTAATTCAGCACACAATTGAGCCTGATCAAGAGTCACTGGCAACACCCGACCTTTAATATTAAGGATCTGAGAAGCAGCCTCAATTGCTTCAATATCAGAACCAGTAATCTCTTTTAAAGCTGTTAAAAACAAATTACCAAAACTGTGACCTAAGAGTCCACTACCTTTATCAAAACGATAATTAAAAAGTTGACGAAGCAATAAATTCTGCTTTTTCTCATCACAAAGCGCAAGCAAACACCTTCTCACATCACCAGGAGGTAGAACACCAAACTCATCCCTGCAAATACCTGTTGATCCACCAGAATCAAACATAGTAACAACAGCAGTCAAATTATCAGTATAACGTTTAAGACCACGCAAGATATTATACGAACCAGTACCTCCACCAATCACAACAATTCTTTGCATATTATTATCAAATCATCACTGATTTATAAAGTTGCTATTAAAAAAAGCTTAATGTCGGCTTGCAGCCAACTTAAGCATTTTTCTTGGTTTTGTTTTGTTTTTTGGGCTAATAGTAATGCGTGGTCTTAGCGTAGCGTAAGACCAGTAGGTGAATTGGTATAGTATAGCAGTCCAAAAATTGGTCACGCCCACTTTTTCTCATTTAACTGTTACACTCTTTGCTAGATTCCTAGGCTTGTCAGGATCACAATCACGTGCAACAGCAAGACGATACGAGAACAACTGTAACAAGATCACTACAACAAAAGGATACAACTCCTCACTTATCTGCGGTATCTGAATAAGATGATCATAAGCCTCACTTGGCTCGCTGTCAATTGCAATAATTATCCCTCCACGACAACGAATCTCCATACAATTTGATTGAATATGCCGTCTGGTATTTGGTGTTACTAATGCTATAGCAACAGAGCCTTTTTCAATTAATGCAATGCTACCATGCTTTAATTCACCACCACAAAAACCTTCTGCATGGATATATGACACTTCTTTTATTTTTAGCGCACCCTCACTTGCACATGGAAATGCAACACCTCTCCCTAACACAAACATATCCTTTTTTTCTCGCAATGCCAATGCCAAATCAGCAATCACAGCACTATTCCTTAAAACAGCTGTTTCTATAATAGGGATAACTGAACGAACATTATTATCTGAACCAGCTAAGGTATGGATAAGCATATTTAAAACACCCAATTCTGCAGTAAAACTCTTTGTTGATAACACACAAATCTCAGGACCGCAATTCATGGAAAGCGTTGCATCTGAAATTCGTGAAAGAGTTGATCCCATACTGTTAATAATACTCACTACTCTGACCCCTTTTTTCTTAGCTAATTTAACAGCCCCAATAGTATCAGCAGTTTCACCTGACTGGGAAAGAGAAATAATGACATCACCATCCTTAAGAAGATCACCAAAATTCTCAAACTCAGACGCAACAATTGTCTCAACATTCTGCTGCGCAATCTGCGAAAACCAGTACTTACCTACCTCTGCTGCAAATAAAGACGAACCACACGCAACCATATATATCTTAGTTCCATGCTTAAGAATACCTAATGCTTCTGATAGGCTTGTCGCATCCTGCAACAAACTGCGTCCAATACTTTGTGGTTGTTCTAAAATTTCTTTAATCATAAAATGAGGATAACCTGCTTTTGAAGCTTGAGCAAGATCCCATGTAATCTCCTGAATAAGAGGATTTACTACAACATTAGAAACAATCTTCTTAACACACAAATCAGAACCAATTACTGCATACTCCCCATCTTCAAGATAAACTGCAGTTCTTGTCTTATCCAAAAACGCGGTTACATCAGACGCAGCAAAATACTCATTACCACTAATCCCCAAGACAAGAGGAGAGCCATTACGTGCAACAAACAGCTCATCAAAATCCTGATGAATCGCAACGATTGCATAACTTCCTTCCAACCTTAAAATAGCCTTTCTTGTCGCAGTTGCAAAATCATCACCAAACGTCATATACAACTGAATCAGATTTGGAATCACCTCAGTATCAGTCTGAGTCTGGAATGAAATACCATGCTTTTCAAGATCCCTTCTTAACTGTGTGTAATTTTCAATAATACCATTATGTGCAACTGCAATCTTGTTATCCTGCGAGAGAATAGGATGAGCATTTTGAACTGAAACAGCACCATGAGTAGCCCAACGTGTATGACCAATTGTGATACCAGAACCCTTCCCAATATCTTTTACTGTTACATTCCCAATCTTACCCTCTTGCTTAAAAACACGAATCTTCTTGATATCAATGGTTGCAATACCCCAACTATCATAACCCCTATACTCTAAACATCTTAGTGCATCCACAACCATGCTTGCATCTTGATATCCTTTATATCCTACAATTCCACACATATGCATCACCAAGATGAATGTAACCTACAAAACTATATAAGGATTCTGAATAATTTCTTAACAACATTGATGAGGTTCGCATGAATCAAACATGAGACCACTTAAAAACGAATCACGTATCCTAGGCATTGATGACGCTCCATTTACTAAACACAAAGACCAACACGTGCTTCTTATTGGAACAATCTTTCGCGGAGGCCAATGGATGGATGGCATCATAACAAGCCATGCAAGAGTTGATGGCGATGATGCAACAGAACAAATCACCACCATGATCAACCAATCACGTTTTAAAAATAACATCTTTGTAACCCTTATCAACGGAATCGCTGTCGGAGGATTTAATGTAATTGATATTGAACAACTTTGGAAAGATACAGGAATCCCAGTTATTTCAGTTACCCGTCGATATCCAAACTTCTTAGCTATTTATGAAGCCCTGCACAAGCTTGGTATGGATCACAAAATAACACTCATTAAAAATGCAGGAAAACCAGAACAAATAGATCGCATCTATATCCAATGCAAAGGCATCAAACTATCAGAAGCTAAAAACATCATCAAACTCACCTGCACTCGCTCCTATATCCCAGAACCACTACGTGCAGCACACATCATAGCAACAGGCATAGTAAAAGGAGAAAGCAAGGGAAGAGCATAAAGAACTTTTAATGAAAAAATGGGAGCGCCCTTTTTGAATAGCTTTACACCTTAAAAACACACAACCTCCTATGCCTTATGTATAATACAATTTACCCTGCGCACGCTGCTCACGATCCATCTGAGAACCAGGCTTATTTGCCCTAGGACGATTTGAATCAGGATCCCTTCTAAAAGTCAATCTAAGATCCTCAAGAAAACGATTCATCCCAACCTCCATATCAAACGGACCAAACACCTCACCATGAATTGCAGGAACACCATCAAATACAATCAACCTCTGTGACACATAATCAACAAAAAGCAAATCATGATCAACAATAAGTGCAGCCTTTCCTTTTTGCTCCATCAACTCACGAACCACCCTTGACACAACTAACCTCTGCTCCACATCCAAATATGCAGAAGGCTCATCGAGCAAATACAAATCAGCATCCTTTGCAAGAGTCACACCAATTGCCACGCGCTGCAACTCACCACCTGAAAGATCACACACACGTTTCTCACAGACATCTCTAAGTTTAAGAGGCCTAATAAGAGAATTCTCATAACTTGACAATGCCTCATGCAACACATCAGACACAAGCCTTTCTGAACTTGTATCAATATACTGAGGCTTATACGCAACCACAACCTGCTCATTAATCTCACCACTATTAGGACTAATCACCTTTGCAAGCATCTTAACAAAACTCGTCTTTCCAATACCATTCTCACCAAGAATACCAATCACCTCACCCTTATGAATAACACCCTGCTGCGCTTTAAGCATAAAATTACCAAGTTGCTTTGATAAATCATTCCAAGACACAAGCATCCCACCAGACCTTTTTACAATAGGAGGCTTTTGCGCAAACACAATCGGATGATCCCTAAACTTCATATTATCATCCTTTAGATACCCATCCAAATATGCATTAATACCATTCTTAGTTGCCTTTAGATTTGACACAATCCCATAACAAGCTTCTTCACCATACATAATATACACCAGATCTGCCATATAATCCACCATAATCAGATCATGCTCAATCACCAAAACCGCTGTCACATCATCAGCAAGTTTCTTAATAACATTCGCAACCCTAATCCTCTGCTTTATATCAAGATACGATGTTGGTTCATCAAAAACATACACATTCGCTTTTTTTAAAACGGTAAGCGCAATTGCAACACGCTGCAACTCACCACCAGAGAGCTGATCCAAAGTATGATCAAGCACCTTACCAAGATCAAGCTCCTGCACCAACTCATCACAGCGGCTTGTTTGATCCACACTCTTTAACAAATCAACTACAGATCCTTTTATAGTATTAGCCATCATATCAACTTGCTGTGGTTTATAACTAACCTTGATCTCACCCTTTTTTACCTGCTCAAAAAAAAGCTGAGACTCTGTACCTCTAAAAAAAGCAATCAAATCATCATCTGAAGCAAGATTATCACTACCAAAATTTGGCTTAAGCACACCAGCCAAAATCTTAATTGCTGTAGACTTACCAATACCGTTTCTTCCAACAATACCAATCACCTTTCCAAACATAGGAGTTGGCAAACTATACAAATGAAACCCATTATATCCATACGTATGAATTGGCTGTTCACATAACTCCTGCGGTAGATTAATAATATGAATCGCACCAAAAGGACACCGTTTTGGACAAATACCACAACCAGTACACAAGCCAGGATCAATTTTGGCCTTACGATTCCCCTCATTTACAGAAATACACTCATCACCCATGCGATTCACAGGACACAAACGAGCACACAAATAATTACCACAACGATCTGGATGACACTTCTCTTCCTCAACAATAGCTATACGTGGCATAGGAACTCAACCCCATAACAACTATATAAGAGTAGCAGAAAATTTAAAGATGATGCTAACAATCTTTCTAAAACTTATAAAAAAAGTTTAATGTCGGCCTTGGGCCAACTTAAGTTTTTGTACCAAGAATACTTTTTAAGAAATACTCTGTGACAGATGCTATAACCATGCTAGAAAAAATAAACACTTTTACCACCGAGCGTGATATGTCAAGAACCACCGGTGATCGCTCGCTAGCGTTCGCTCAACACCAGTGGCATGATAGCAGTGGTTCTTGAGCATGCTCAGGATGCCACCACATCAATAAAAAATTGAAATGCGCTTTCGCTTACCAACCAGTGGAAACACTGGTGGCATCCTGACATGTCAAGCCTTCAATCTGTTTAGGCTTGATTAGAAGCGAAGGAAAAAATGGGGGTTCAAAAGGGACGCTCCCCTTTTTTCATCTTTATTTTGAAAAAAATACTAACTATGCTGCATTTTTCCCAGATTCACCAGCATTATCCCCTATTTTTATCAACAACACCTATTAAGATTAACATCACCACTGTACCAAACATATACAAAAGGTGAAACCAATGGACAACAAACCAGAACAACACTTTAGTGCAGGTGGCATTAGCTGTGCTATCTGGAAAAACACACAAAACAAGAACGGACAACAATTCGACGCCCACAATGTTACCTTTGAAAAACGCTACAAAGACAAAACAGGAACCTGGAAATCAACCAATTCCCTTACGGCATCAGACATACCAAAACTTATGGTTGTGCTTTCCAAAGCATATGAATACATCACTGTAAAGAAGGAATCTTTATAAAGCGTTACTTGATTCCTGTAATTAGGACGGCCATAGGGATCTGGTTCCACCCGTTCCCATTCCGAACACGGCAGTTAAGAAGATCTCCGTTTTTAGTTGTACTGGCTTTCGCTGGGAACCTGAAAAAGCTGTCCGCCCTTTTTTTTTATTTTTCTCTTTGCTTGAGATGTTTCACATCTGCTCTGGTGCTGGTATACCAAGAAGAGCAAGTGCTATTCTTAAAACAACCCTGGTTGCATTCAACAGATTAAGCCTTGCATGCCTAATCTTATCCTCTGCCTTAATAATCGGACATGTTTCATAAAAATCATTAAAGGCTTGCGAAACATCAAGCACATAACGACACAATATGGACGGAGTATATGTTTGCGATGAAGTAGCTACTACAAGGGGAAATCTTCCTAGAAGTTTGATAAGTTCTATTTCACACTCATGCGAGAGAAGTGAAAAATCAACACTGCTCATAACTTGTTCAGGTGATTTTTTAAGAACAGAACAAGTCCTGGCATGAGCATACTGACAATACGGCCCTGTCTCTCCAGTAAAATCAATAGACTTTTGAGGATCAAATGTAATAACCTTATTAGCATCCTGATAAATCATACCGAATTTTATAGCACCAAGCGTTACCTGATGAACTGCTACATCTTTATCTTGAGCAGACCACTGCGAATGTCTTTGATCTACTTCAGAACGTGCAAAACTCTCAACTTTTGATGCAAACTCTGAATATAACACAATATTGCCTGCACGAGAACTCATCTTCCCCTCTTTTAACATAACTAACTCATAAGAAAGATGATAACACTTCTTTGCTTGAGAAAAACCATAAATCTCAAGAATCTTAAATAATTGCTTAAAATGCATACTTTGCTCCGCTGCAACAACATAAATTGACTTATCAATCTTAAATTGCTCAAACTTTTGTTTGGCAAGCGCAAGATCCTTTGTAACATACAATGAAGTTCCATCAGCTTTGAGAATCAGTGCAACATCAAGCTTATACCTATTTAAATCTACAATTGTGGCACCTTGATCAATAATTGCAATACTCTTATCCACAAGCTCTTGAACAATAACCTTGCCTGGCTCAATAAGCTCATTATCAAAAAACCAGGCATCAAAATGCACCTGAAGTTTTTTATAGATATCAAAAAAATCATCCATAGACCATTCTTTGGTGGTTTCCCAAATCTCAATAAACTCAGGATTACTCTTCTCAATTTGTTGATGAATATAATCAACCTCTTGTTTATACTCTGGATTCTCCTCAAGCTGCTTGCTTGCATGAGCATAGATCTGACCAAGCCATTCTCCTTTACCCTCAAGCGGCTCTTTTCCCTTAAAAAATTTAAGATACGCCCAGATACATTTAGACACATGCGCTCCAGTATCATTGATATAATTTGCAGCAATAACAGGATAACCACTATACCTCATTATTCGCACAAGCGCATCCCCAAGACAGACATTACGCAAATGACCAATATGAAACGCCTTATGAGTGTTTGGCTGCGAAAATTCAACCATAACCTTTTCTGATCTAATTGCACCTTTACCATACTGCAGATCCTGCTCCCAAATCTGAGTAAGAACAATACGCGCAAGCGCTTCTTTATTAACATAAAAATTAACATACGGCCCTTTTGCTTCAATGACATCAATCAACTTGCTTGGTTTGATTGCTTTTGCAATCTCTTGAGCTTTGTGTACAGGATTAGTCTTAGTAAACTTAAAACACGGCAGAGCAAAATCACCAAACTCAGGAACAGGAGGAATCTCAACTTGAATTGGCTCTTTAATAACTCGTTTCACTAACCTTGTAATCTCATCAATGAAGATCTGCATGCTAGTCTAATTCTGGACGTCTTAATTAAATCTTGTGCTTTAAATGCACTCATTCCATTGGGTGTCCTCACCGATGGTT
>CAZQZJ010000040.1:0-8497 GCA_964597775.1 uncultured Methanosarcinales archaeon | reverse complement strand
GCCATGGAATAATTCCACACACCAGCAACAGAGGTTGTACTGTTTGGAGTAAATGGCGTGATATTAACTCGTGATGCAGTAGGAAGCCCAGCTACTAGTAAGGTTGACGAATTCACTGCAGCCCCAGCAATACCATCAGACTGTATCGGTTCAAGCTGGAATGTTAAAGAATCACTCGCACCAAATCTGGATGTATTAAGACCAAAGAGTGGGAAACTACGACGATACGACTGATTGATTTCAGCAGCTGTAAGTGCTCGATTGTAGATTTCTACTTCGTCGATAGTACCATTATAACGTCCTGCGTAAGATGAATCACCGCCAATAATTAAAGGATTATTACCTACTCTTATTGCACCTCCAGATGTTATGCTGCCTTTTAAAGCTCCATCAAGGTATATAGACAAGTTAGTATTATCATGGACACATGCAATATGATGTAATGTTCCGTCTGTTGGCATTGTAGAAGCAGATGCACTGATTTGTGATCCAGTTGTATTGTAAATTTCGCAATAGATAACATTATTTGACTGGATGTATGTTAGGAATGATACAGTGCTTCCCGAATTAAACATTTTTTCTACAATTCCCATTAGCGATCCTGTCTTATTTGTCGAAGCCCATGCCATCCAAGTCATATTTCCTGTTAAGTTAAGTGTTTGAGAGTGACTAACAATAAGTGAAGCATTAATTTGGTTAAAAGAAAATGCGTTTGTTCCATAAACACCAACAGTACGTGTGGCATTGCTAATAAAAGCATTGTTGTCACCAAAATAATCAAATGCTGAGGTTGCTCCTGTTCCATCATCAAAATGCCACAACGCCAACGGAATATCAGGAGCAGGAGTGCCTGTTGCATCCTTTTCAGTACTACCATAACTCATCATTTGATACTCATTAGCGACTTCAGAGGCTGAGAGGGAACGGTTGAAGAGTTTAAGCTCATCAACACTTCCGTTAAAATGAAAGAGTGTGTTAGGAAGTCCAGAATCTCCTTCATACGCTCCTATCAAGAACTGATATGTACCAGAGTGTCCAATAGCAGCATTTACAGTAGTTGTATTCACAAGTTGTCCATTGATATAAAATGCCATTGTTGTTCCATTATATGTACCTGCAAAATGACGCCACTCTCCATAGGTGGCATTTGTATTAACAAAAAACTCAGCAGGAGTTGCAGTTCCAATAGCAAAAGCAACTCTATCAGGACTTTTTACATAATCAAATGCATAACTTGCATGGCCACCAGATGTTTGGCGTTTCCCAGCAATTACCTTCGTAGAATTCTGCACTGCAGCAATAAACACCCAAGCACTCAACGTCAACTCAGTAGGCTTTAGACTACTTGAGTTGCTAGCATTAACAAAGTCATCAACACCATCAAACCTAAATGCAGAACGTATCACACCACTTGTATTAGAAGCACCATTATTTGTCCCATTATTCCTCCCTAGCACATCAACACCATTCCCATCCATTCTCCAATAACTAACTAACCCAGCATCCCTCCACGCCTCACTCCCATTCACAAACCACGTCCAGGTTGAACCATTTTCAGTGTCATTTGCAGCATCTGTGTAATTCCATACTCCAGCAACAGATGTAGTTCTGTTAGGTGTAAACGTTGTAATATTGACACGTTCTGCCACAGGACCAGTTGCATCTAAAATACCAAAGGATGGACCTGTTGGAGTTTCTGTGGCAGTATCAGGTTTTGGTTCTGGTCTGCCACCGCTTCCGCCACCAAACACTACTTTAGGTTTTTCAGGAGGTAATGCTAATTCTTTTAGTGGTACTACAGCAGGCACTTTAGGTGGTGGAGTAATTAAGGGAGGAGACTCTTTTTCCACATCAGAACTTGGCGTGAGCAATTCTACTGCTGGAGCAATCCACGCAGGTACAGAACCATTAACAAAGGGAAACTCCACAGGGGTAGGTATAATAGGTGGAGCAATTGTCTTTGCTGTTGGGGTTTTTTGAGGAACATAAAAAAAAGCAGCAACAATAATGATCATTACCATAATCCATGGAGCAAATCCGCCAGCAAGAGTTGTCTTAAGAGTAGCAGCATTCCATGCATCATCAATAGCCTCTGCACTCCATCCCTGCGCAAGCGCCTCAGCATGAAGTGTAGATTTAGAATAGCCACGGGAAGAATATTTTCTAAAGTAATCTATCAAACGTTCTTTTTCCATCAAAAACCCCTTGATAAGCACGTGTCCTTCTAATATATAAAAGTAACTTTTTCGGAAATTTGATGGCGGAGGCTTAATAAGCATGAAACAAACAAAACAATCGAAGGGAAATAATATCAGGATAGCACAAACTTATTTCGTCTTCATGACCCATACTCCATTCCAGTTTTCTTCTGGAGGATGTTCTTGCAAGTATTTGCATCGATCAATATAGATCTTGGCTGTCTTGTCTGTACAGATTTTGTTTGTTTTTTCAAAAATCACAATAGCTTTTTCAAACTTCTTCTCACGATACAGTGCAAGTCCAGAAGCAAAACACAAAAAGGCTTGTTGTCGCTTCTTATCAATCTCACTTTTTCTTTTTACTAGTTCATAAATCGTAAGTGGCTCAGCCCTTCCTTTGACCTGAACACGATCAAGTTCTCGAAGAATAAATATATTCTCTTGATCGCCTTGCATAGATAACAGCAACGCATCCCTAGTTGATTCGCTAATAATAATACTAGTGCCATACTCTTTGTTTAGTCCTTCAAGCCTGCTTCCCAAATTGATTGTGTCACCCATGCAGGTATAATCAAATCGTTTGTCACTTCCCATATTTCCAACAACTGCAGGCCCTGTGTTAAGCCCAATGCCAATATGAAGCAGTGGAATACCTTCTTTATTCCATTTGTTCTGCAGCTCTTCAAGTTTTTCCATCATTTCAAGAGCAGATGTGCATGCCGATTTAGCGTGATTTGGCTGATTTAGAGGTGCACCCCAAAATGCCATGATTGCATCTCCCATGTATTTGTCAACAACACCATCATGTTTCATGATGATATCTGTCATTGCAGTGAGGTATTCATTTAACAAATCAACAAGAGCTGTAGGAGAAAGTTTTTCAGAGATGCTTGTGAATCCCCTAATATCTGAGAAGAAAATAGTAATTGTTCTCTTTTCCCCGCCAAGTCTGAGTTTTTCAGGATGTTTGAGCAATTCATTTATTATTGCAGGTGAAACATATTTGTTAAACGCATCAAAAATCTCTTTCTTCTGTTTTTTTTCCCTGATAAAAAGATTCACCAAGTTCGCAGCATAACTTATCACAATCGAGGCAGGAGCAAAGACTAGGTCTGTGAGAATCAGGTGTTCAAATAAGACAACGGAAATACTTACATAAAAAAAGAGGAGAATGGCAGAAATTAGTGCTGCAATCCATGCATGAAAACGCGCAATGCATAAAGAAACTATCAGTGAAAGAATAAAAACACACAGGATAATAGCCCACCATGGTAATGAAACAAGATATGATTCTAAGAGAATTGTTTGTAGGAGATTTGCATGAATCTCAACTCCAGACATGCCAATACCCTGCGATGTCGGCACAAGATAGGTGTCATGCAAATCAGAAGCTGTAGCTCCAATAAGGATTATGCTGTCATTAAAAACGTCATCATCAATCCTGTCTTTCAAAACATCAGCAATAGGGATAGTATGGAAAGTTTTAGGAGATCCAATAAATTTTATTAGCAAACGATTTGTTTTTGGAGCATCAACATTTCTTAGTGTATGTGCAAGAGTCTGTGCAAATAGGGAAACATTAGTTTGAATATTTGTATTGACAGCTCGTGTTATGCCATCAGTATCTGTAATAACATTAATTATGCCAAGAGATGCTGCTGCATCTCGTAGATCAGGAACAGGAGTAAGAGCATGTTTTCTAGTAATTGTATCACCACGCATCTCAAATAAGGTGTATTCTTGAGCAAGAATTACCTTGCCATGGTTGTTGAGTGCAGTAGCAAAATCTTTATCATCAGGGCTTATTTCAGCAAACATCACATCAAAGCCAACAGCGCGTGCAGTTCTCAGATGCGTAAGAAGTTCTGCAAAGACACTTCGATTCCATGGCCAGCGACCAATCTCTTGAAGACTTGTATCATCAATCGAGAGAATAATAATATTTGGTAGTGGTTGTTCCTCACCAAATAATGGATCATGCATGCGTTGCGAAAGACTCTCAAATGCTCCAAACATGTACAATAATGATAGAACACTAACAACAATAAGTCCAGTACTAATACAGGAAGTGTATCTGTTTTTGGTTATCATAACAACTTCACAACATCTTCTGTCTTTAATGCCATCACTTTATGTTGTTGATGCAAATGATGATCATTCGACCATATAGTTGAATTCTGGATGCTCATTGCGACTGCTAAGAAGACAACATCGTCAACATCTATTGTTCCTAGAATCTCGTTTGCTTCTTGTAGGTTTTTTGAAAACTGTTCTTGTGGAACCAGTATAATATGTTTCAGAAGGCTGTCTAGTAGTTCAAAATATTCGAATTCAGTCATTCCAGATTTTTCAAGGATCATTTCTTTGTACTTTCTAATTTCGTGGAATGCCACTTCAGGATAATAGTACATCCATTCAGATTCTATAATAATCTTCCGTGCAACAGAATCTTTGATCAAAGCAGAAATCAAGATATTTGAATCAATGACAAAAATCATTTGAGACCAAGTTTTTTTGCGACAGAGCTGTCAATTCTTTTTGCTATATTATCAACCTCTTTTTGAGTAAGCTTGCTTTTTTTTGTCAGTTTGTCCATCATCTCCAGATCATCTATTTTCTCAGATATTGATTTTCTGACAACTTCGCTCCACCTAATCTCTGAGTGGTTTTTCATCTTGTTGTGCAAGTCATCAGATATTGCTAATGTTACATTCGACATTGGGGTCACCTTTGTGTATAGATGTGAAATCACATATATAAACTTTTGTCTTTTTTGGGTTATTTTTTATGGTTATTTATCATATCATATGTAATAAAGTGCAGTAATAACATTTATTGCTTTTCAAGCATTATTGTTCTCTGCTCTTTTTTGATGAGATCATTAATCTCTTTGAGATGATACATCACTGGCAGTTTGAGTGGTGTTGCATTAATGAGTTTTTCATCATCAAGTTCTCCACGATCAATCATATCCAAATACTCAGCTATTTGATCATCACTTGTATTGTACTGTTTTTTGTATGCTTCAATAATTCCTTGATACTTATTCATTATATGAGAACGTAAGCGCTTGAGCCTTATAATGTCGTCTGAAATTTCTTTTCTTATTTCCTCATATTCATCTGCTGTGAGTTCGTTCTTTTGTAATGAATCTTTACTTACAGCTTTTTCATGTGGATTTAGGACAAGCTCTTGTTCTTTATTATGTACTATAACCTCTCCTTCACCAACAAGAATCTGATCTTCATCAGATATCTTTGTTAAAAATCCTGTGCCTCTTACTGTAGCAGTTGTATATGGAAGAGTAACTTCATATCCTGTTACTCCAAAAAGCCTTGTGACCTTATTCCACAAGCTTCCTTTAATCTGTTTCACACGAACTGCATGTGAAGAAAGTTCTTCAAGTGTTCCTTGGGTATTCTTTTTGAACCTTACAAAAACGCTCTCTAAGAGCACAACTTCTACCTCTCCATCCATTGTTCGAATAGAATCAGATTGCTTGAGTTCCATATTTATCATTGCAGGTTTCCATCCATTGCCTTTGTTCACTTCCACGCTTCCATCAAGATCGCTGATAAAAGCAGGGGTTGTAGAAGGGTTTGTAACCTTATTGTATACATAATATATCCCGATTCCAGAACCAAGTAGGAGAAGCATGATTCCCACAAAAACTGTTTTTAGATTGAATTTCATAACAAAAGAAAAAATCATAGAAGTATATTAATCTGTCTTAACATCTTAGCTTACCTGTTGTTGAAGTTTTTTTATCTGGTCTCGAAGTTGGATTGCTAATTCAAAATCAAGTTGTTCTGCAGCAACTCTCATCTGTGCCTCAAGTTCAATAAGATGTCTTGGAATCTGGGCCTTAGGTATGTGTAGTGTTGTTTTCACATCAGTTTTTGCTTCTTGAATTGATTTAGTAATCGTCTTTGGCACAATGCCATGCTCCTTATTGAATTTAATCTGCTGTTCCCGTCTGTTATGTGTTATCTTTATTGCCTCAGTTATAGAATCAGTCATGTTGTCAGCATACATAATCACTCTGCCATTTGCATTACGCGCTGCTCTGCCAATGATTTGAATTAGTGAGCGTGTATTTCTCAAAAATCCTTCTTTGTCTGCATCAAGAATAGCAACTAGTGCTACCTCTGGGATATCAATTCCTTCACGTAACAAATTAATGCCTACTAATACATCAAACTCTTTTAATCTAAGTTGGCGAATAATTTCAGTACGTTCAATCGTATCAATATCTGAATGCAGATATCTTACTGCAATTCCCTGAATTGACAAGTAATTAGCTAGATCCTGTGCCATTTTTTTAGTAAGTGTTGTCACCAACACACGCCAACTCGCATTTGTAGTGGATTTGATTTCCATTACTAGGTCTGGAATCTGATTCTTTGTAGGTCTGAGTTCAACACATGGATCTAGTAAACCAGTAGGACGGATAATAAGATCAACAACCTGTTCTGAAACTCTGAGCTCATACTCAGCAGGAGTTGCAGAAACAAACAAGGTTTTTGGAAATCTAGTCTCAAACTCCTCAAAACGCAGTGGCCGATTATCATACGCACTTGGCAACCGAAACCCATTCTCCACCAAACTTTTCTTCCTAGCATAATCACCCTTGTACATTCCATGTGCCTGAGGAATCGTCTGATGAGACTCATCAATAACAAGCAAAAAATCTTTGGGAAAATAATCAAGCAGTGTAAATGGGGGCTCGCCAGGATTCCTACCATCAAAAAATCTACTATAGTTCTCAATCCCACTACAATACCCAATCTCCTTAATCATCTCAATATCATACATAGTTCTTTTTTGCAATCGTAGAGCCTCAATCTGTCCAAGTGATGGAAGTGTGGAACTAAGCTCAGTAAGAATGCCATTAATTGCAACAGCAGTCTTTGAAGCTGGGGTTACGAAATGCTTTGCAGGAAAGATCCTAAACACTAAAAAACTTTGCAACACACTATGGTCAACATGATGCAGCTCTTTGATAGATTCGATGGTATCATCTAAAAGTTCAATCCTAATCATATGTTCATCATATCCAGGTATCACATCAATAACATCACCACGCACACGAAACCTACCAGGTTCGAGTACAGCATCATTACGATCATACTGCATATCAGTAAGCATATCAATTAATGCACGCCGACTCACATGTTCACCTATTTTGAATGTATAAGATAACTCAAGAAAGTCAACAGGATTCCCCAACCCATAAATACACGAAATCGAAGAAACAACAATCACATCATCACGACTAAGCAATGATGCAGTTGCTTTTAGACGCATTCTCTCAATCTTTTCATTACGTTGTGCATCTTTCTCAATATAGGTATCAGTACTTGCAATATATGATTCTGGTTGATAATAGTCATAATACGATACAAAATACTCAACACGATTGTGCGGAAACAACAATACAAGTTCTTGATATAACTGAGCAGCAAGGGTTTTGTTATGTGCAAGCACAAGAGTTGGCTTGCCCAGATGTGCAATCACATGTGCTGTTACAAAGGTTTTGCCAGAACCAGTAATCCCAAGCAAGGTCTGATTATCAAACCCGCTGGTTAGAAAACCATGTACAATCTTTTTAATAGCATCTGGCTGACCACCAGCAGGGCAAAGGTTGGTGATAAGATTAAATGGCATAGTGTAGTGGAATTGGTGATTTATTTAAAAAATACTCTGTCTTTCGTCTGTGGGTATCCAGAGAAAGAAGCTACCAATTGGAAATTCTTTATACATACTATCCAATTATGGGAAAAACAGATACTATCAGGATAATTTGATACTAAATGATAATAATTGATACAAATTAATAATATTTTCTTGCAACCAACTACCCAAACGGAACTCCCCCTTAACGCACTAACTAAACTATCTGAAAACTCCCGAAATTTTAGCCCCACCAATCATCGCTCACCTGCAGGCTCGCTCAAGACCGGTAGGAATACTTATTTATCTTTCCTTCCAAATTTGTGTTGATTCCGTAATCGCTGAATGTTGGACATATAAAATGCTCCCTGCCTGTTCCTGAATCGGTTATTCTTACCCAATCATGATAGTCCACTCTTTGGCCAAAAATGAAACCATCACTTCTCCAGAATTTGAGAAAATAAAGAAAGCGGTGTTAGCAGAATTTGGAATTAAAACACTTGTCTAACTACCAAAAAATAGGTAATTCATTACCAAAAAATAGGTAATATATAAATAAGTTCTTTTTCTATAGGCTTTGCGCGGAAACTCACTGGGTGTTGTGATCTTTGAGTTTAGCTAACTCC
>CAZQZJ010000039.1:0-9328 GCA_964597775.1 uncultured Methanosarcinales archaeon | reverse complement strand
AAATAACCTTACTTTCGTTTTTGGAATATCCTAAAATTAAGGTTATTTCCTATAGTTAGGATGAGCATGCTTCCAATTTGTGCTTGGACAAGGTTGCGTATTGGTAGTGCTTGTATTCTTGATTTTGTGTGAAGGAGTTTGATTCGTTTTTCAAGTAGTGCGAGTGTTTTTGTTCGTGCTTGTTTAATTGGTGGTGTTTGTGGTGAATCGTTGAGGAGTCTGATTAGTGTTCCGATGATTGTGCTGTTGTAAAAGTAGATAAGTGCTGTTGAGTCGATTTCTTGTGCAATTGTTGCTTGTTGTTTCATCTCCGGGTTTGTTTGTGTTTCTTGTTTGCATGATTTAATCATGCCGATTTCATAGGGAAGGTATTCGGCAATGATGTTATAGAATGGGCTTGTTTTGTTGAGGTGGGTGTTGAGTTTTTTAAATGTTGTGTTGATGCAGGTGTGTACACGTCGTTTGTCGTCGCATTCGTTTAGTGTGGTTTGTTTTTGGGTGAGCTTGCTAGGTCTTGTGTCATCGATGCGTGGGTCAGTGAGATATGGGAGTTCTGTGATCATTCCAAAGACTTTTTTGTTGTGTTGTTGTGCATAGTTGATGCTGTCAGCTCCTTGGTTTAGGACCTTGAGTGGGTCACCTCCTGTTTTTTTGATGTAGTCATATTCTTCTTGTGGTCCAAAGAGTTTGTAGATAGATGGTGCAAATGTTTTTAGGTAGGGTAGTTCTGGGCTGCCTTTGTGTAGTGGGATGCCTAGGTTTGAGAGGAGTTTGTAGAGTTGTGTATATTTTTTTGTGCCAAGATCATGTGAAAGATAGTAGTATGCGCCTGTTATGCCAGCATTGTGAAGTGGGTAGATGATTTCTGGTTTGGTGCGTGTAATAAGTTTCATAAGTGCTCTGCTTTCTCTTACTGTTTTTGTCCAGTGGAATTTTTTGTAGTGGTAAGGAAATGCCCAATCTACTTGTATACTTGGTGCGCTGCGATAAGATTGCAGTAGATAGGTTTTGATATCAAATCGTGGTGTGAACCAGCCTTCATTAAGTCTTGCTCCATCTGGGTCAATGCAGGGAATAATGTACCATGTATAGTTGTTGCCTAACTTCTGGTTTTCAAGTAGGATTTGTGCCCATGATAGTGCAGTGAGTGATCCGATTGGTTCGTTGGTGTGTGGGAATCCGAACATTAGTGCATTTTTCTTTCCTGATCCGATTCGTATGCCAAGGATGCGGTGGCCTTTTGTTGATTTGCCTGCAGTAAAACAGTGGGCATGTTTGTTACGACAGAGTTGATAGATATAGTCATCAATCTCTGACACGTGAAGAAATCTCTGCCAGTGTGGAATATGGTTGAGAATCTCCATGGCAGATTCTTTGGAGTGTCTGGGTTATATAGGTTGCTTTTACCTATACTTGTTAAGCCAGCACCTCTGCAACAGATAGTGGCTTAACAAGTACTTTTATCTCCCTTTCATCTTGATTCCTGGCATTGATCCTAGTCCGCCTTTTTCGAATTTCTTCATCATTTGTTCAGGAGAGCCTTTTAAGGTTTTCACAAGTTTTTTGGCTTGTTTGTATTGTTTTAGTAGTTCTCGTATTTCTGTTGGTGTTGTGCCTGATCCTTTGGCTATGCGTTCAATGTGGCGCATGTCTATTTTGTCTGGTTCTTCAAGTTCTGCTTTGGTGCAGGAGTCCATGATGTATTTCCATCGTTTAAGTTTTTCTTCTTGGATCTGTAGCGCGTCGCTTGGTAGTTTGAGTTGTCCAAATCCAGGGATCATTTCTACGATTTTGCCTAGTGGTCCCATTTTTTTCATGGCTTGCATTTGGTCATACAAGTCAACAAGGTTAAATTCTCCTTTGAGTAGTCGTTTCTCAAGATCCTTGGCATCCTCTTCTGTGATAGCTAGTTTTGCTTTTTCAAGTAGTGCCTCAATGTCTCCCATTCCTAGGAGTCTTCCAACAAATCCTTTTGGGTTGAAGGTTTCAAGGTCGTCTATTTTTTCTCCGACTCCAATGAATGTGATTGGTGCTTTTGTAACTGCGCATGCTGATAGTGCGCCTCCTGCCTTTGCTGTGCCGTCCATTTTTGTGGCGATGACTCCTTGGACATTGCAGGCGTCGTGGAATGCTTGGGCTTGTGTTTGTGCTGCTTGTCCAATGTCTGCAGAGATAACAAGCAGGGTTTTGTCTGGTTGGATTAGCTCAGTGACGTTTTTGATTTCACTAATAAGTTCTTTGTTAAGCGCGTCTCGTCCTGCAGTATCTATAATTAGGATGTCATATGTTGCGTAGTGTTTTTCAAATTCGTGATAGATTTTGAGTGGATTTTTTTCTTTTTTGTTAAGATAGGCGTTGATTCCTGCGGTTTTTGCTACTTGTTCTAGTTGATCCATGGCTGCTGGTCTCCACACATCTAGTCCAAGTAGGGCTACTTTTTTTCCGCGTTTGGTGTAGTATTTTCCGAGTTTTCCGCAGGTTGTTGTTTTTCCAGATCCAAAAAGTCCGACAAGCATGATCTTGTATGGTTTTTTGGTTTCATCAATTATCAATTCTGTTTTTTCTCCTCCAAGAAATTGGACTAGTTCTTCATAGACAATATTGATGAGGTGTTCTTTTTTGGTTAGCCCTGCTGGGGTTTGTTGTGTGCTGATGCGCTCTTTAATGCGGTTGCTTAAGCTAAAGACAAAGTTGACATTAACATCTGCTTGAAGCAGTGCGCGTTGAATATCCTTGACAAGTTCATTGATGAGAGTATCATCAACAAACATTGCTTTGGCTATTTTAGAGAGTGTGTTTTTGAGTGATTCTCCAAGTTTGTCAAGTACCATAGGTAAGGAATAAGGGGATTTGTTTATAAGGATTGCTTACCTATTTATATGTCCCATAATCCACTCTAGTCTATGTCTCTTATCCTTTCTGTTGATGTTGGTGGTACGCATGCAAATCTTGCTCTGGTAAGATCTGGCAAACATCTGATGATTCTGCATAAAAAACAATATCTAACTCAGGAGGTTGTGTCTGTTGTTGATCTTGTGAATGAGTATCTTGGTGTTGCAAAAAAGCAGGGCCATGAAGTTCCCGTTCTTGCATGTTTTGCAATTGCTGGTCCTGTGTCTGATAATGCTGGGAAGTTGACTCATGGTGGTCTTGTTGTTGATGCTCGTGAGATTGTGAAACATACAAGTATAGGGCATGCCTTGGTGATTAATGATTTTGATGCAGTGAGTTTGTCAATTGCGTTGTTAGAGTCTCAGGATTATAAGATAGTAAAGAGAGGTGTTGGAGTAAAGAAGGCGCCTATTGTGGTGATTGGTGCTGGTACTGGTTTTGGTAAGAGTGTGTTGGTTTGGCATGATAATTTTAAGGCATATCTTCCTGTGCCTTCTGAAATTGGTCATGGTGATTTGATTGTGCATTCAAAAGAGGAGTTTGAATGTGCAGAGTATATAAGAAGGCAGTTGGGTGTGTCTGCTCCTGCAAGTTGGGAGATGGTGCTTTCTGGTGATGGTTTGGTGAATATCTATTCCTATCTTCGTTCGTCGCGATTTGCAAAGCATCAGGAGGTTGCAGAATTCAAGAATTCGGTGCCAACTGCACAGCTTATTAGTGCATATCGCAAATCTGATGTTTTGTGTAAGGAAACATTTGCATGGTTTGAGCGTTTTTATGCTAGGTGTGCAAAGAATGCAGTGTTAGATAGTGTTGCTTGTGGTGGTGTGTATATTGCTGGTGGTATTGTGGCTAAGAATCCTGATATGTTTGGTTCTGGTTTTGTTAGTGAGTTTACAAATAATCGTCGTTTGACGCAGATTCTAGTGCAGGTGCCTGTGTGGGCAATTACTAATTATGATGTTAGTTTGTTTGGCTGTATTAATGCACTAAGAATCTGGAAGGATCGTGTAGCATAATCAATCGCAGCTAGGATGAACTTAACACAAATGCGATGAACCTAATTTTTCCCTCTGGCTTTGTAAGTCCACCAACTAAGATACCCAGTAACAATTGCAGCGATAATGCTTGCCATGATTGGGATTTCTATGTTTCCAGCTGTTACCATGACCCCCATAAGAACACGAAGAAGGTGTGCTAGTGCAATGACTGCAAATAGTATGGAACATATTTTGAGTGCTTGGTTTTTGTTTGGACAGCATAATCTGTTTTGTTTTGGCATAGGTTGGTGTATGGTGTGGTAGTATTTAAATCCTGTTTTTTCTTCTTGCATTATCTTTTCTTGATAAGGCTTGTTCCACTCATTTCCTGTGGTTTTTTTATCTGGAGAATTTCGAGGATGGTTGGTGCGATATCTGCGAGTGTGCCGTCGTGTACTTTGATATTAGTAAGTCCGTAGATTGCAAATGGTACATTGTTTGTTGTATGTGAGGTTTTCCATTTGCCTTGCATTTCTTCTGCATTGCCATGGTCTGCGCACAGAATTGCTATGCCTTTAAGTGTGAGTATTTTTTTGATTATCACTCCTACGCATTTGTCTACGATTTGTACTGCCTTGCGTGTTGCAGTTAGGTTTCCTGTGTGTCCTATCATGTCGCTGTTTGCAAAATTAATAATATATACATCATGGTATGTAAGATCCTTGAGCACAGTCTGTGTGATCTTGCGTGCTGACATGGCTGGTGTTGTGTCATAGCGTGCTACGCGTGGTGATGGGATCAGCACTCGATCCTCTCCTGGGTTTGGTGTTTCGTTTTCTCCGTTAAAAAAGTAGGTGACGTGTGCGTATTTTTCTGTTTCTGCGATCCTGAGTTGTGTAATGTTGTGTTGTGCTAAGACTTCTCCAAGCGTGTTTTTGAGGTGGTGTTGTTTAAAGAGGTGGTGTCCGTGCATGTGTGGGTAGTATGGTATCATGCCTACAAACACTGCTTTGAGTGCTGGTCTGGAGAATCCAGCGAATCTTGGTTCGCAGATTGCTTTGCTAAGTTGTCGTGCGCGATCAGCGCGGTAATTAAAAAAGATGATGGCGTCCTTTGGTGTTATTCCTGTATAATTGATAGTGCTTGGTGTGATAAATTCATCAGTTTCTCCTCTTTTGTATGCTGCTTTGATTGCTGTTCTTGCTGATGTGTATGCTATTCCTTTTCCAAGTATGAGTGCGTGGTATGCTTTTTTTGTTCTCTCAAAGTGATTATCTCGATCCATTGCATAGTATCGTCCCATGACGCTTCCAATTATAGCACCTGGTGTGTTTGATACTGCCACCTCAACTACGCGTAGGTAGTTGAGTGCGCTTTGTGGTGCAGTGTCTCGTCCATCTGTAATAATGTGAAAGACTATTCTTGTGAGATTGTTGCGTTTGCATGCATCAAGTAATGCAATGCCGTGATGTGTCATGGCGTGCACTCCCTGATCCTGGATTAATCCAATAATGTGTATGGTGCTGTTGTTGTTTTTGCAGTGTTTGATAGTGTGTAGAAGTGTGGGATTTTTGAAAAAGGTTTGGTTGGTGATGGTTTCATTAATCTGTGTTATCATTTGTTTGGTGCTGCGTCCTGCTCCAATGCACAGGTGTCCTACTTCTGAGTTTCCGATGAAGTTGTGTGGTAATCCTACTGCTTTTCCTGATGCTTTGAGTATTGATTGGCAGTGAGGATGTTTGGTATTGAGTCTATCAATCTGCGGTGTATATGTGATTGCATTGTTATATTTTTGTTTGCGTATCCCCCAACCGTCAAGAATAATAAGTGCTAGAATCTTTTTTTGTTTCATGAGAATCGTTGTACTGCTTTGTTGTGTGCTTCGATGTAGTTATCGATGAAGTATTTCCAGTCTGCTTTTTCAGCGATTTCTCTTGCTCTGATTTTGTTTTCTACTCTGTCTTGTTTGGTTGTTGTTCCATAGTAGTGCATCATTTCAGTTAGTTGGTTGATGACCTCGTCATCATTGGTGTTGAATCTGTGTAGTACAAAGATGCCTGGCGTGTTTTGTGCAATGCCTTGTTTTTGGACATATCGTCCAAATCCTGCAAGGTCTGTTGTGATTGATGGAACTCCAAGTGCTGATGCTTCAAGTGGTGTGTATCCCCATGGTTCATAGAGTGAGGGGAAGATGCCTAGGTGGCAGCCGTGCATTGATTCGTAGTATGTGGTGTTGAGTAGGTTGTCTGCTCCGCTTAGGTAGATTGGGTAGAATATGATTTTGACCCTATCATCTGGTTTGTTGTCAAGTCCGTATGCGCGTAGGGTGTTGGTGATGGCGTCGGTGTTTTCATCAAGCAGGTCGTGGGTTGATAATGGTGGTGTTCCAGTTCTGTGAAGTAGGAGTGCATTGCGTCTGAGTTCTTCTCTGACATCGTCATCAAAAAGAAATTCGCGATCCAGGTTCTTGTTTTCTACAATTCCATAAAGGATTCTGGTGCGTATATATTCAATGTTTTCTTCGATTGTTTCTTTGAGCCCATCAAAGTATGTTTTATTTTCAAGAATATCTGGTTTGATGCCGCGTACATTTCCTGGGATAAAAATAAATGCCACAATAGTGCGTGTGGATTCTTCTCGTTTTAGTTGGTCATTGAGTTTGGCTAGTGCTTTGATGTAGATATCAACTCCTTTGTCTCTGAATTCGTATCGTCCTGCAAGAAAGTAGAATAAGGTTTGGTCTAGATCAAATGGGGTGTATGGGAAAAAGTATGCAAGGCAGAATTCTCTTATGCGTGCTTTGTAGTGTCTGTGTTTTAGTGATGCTTCTTCAAATGTTGGGAATTTTTCCATGTCTAGTCCATTGAGGAGGATGACGTCTGGTTTTCTGCCAAGTAGGTATTGTGCCTCGATGCTGGTGATTTCTGAGACTGTGGTAAAGATTGTTGCCTTTGTTGCGCAGACTTTTTCAACAAGGTATTTTGCATACATTCCTGGTCCAAATCGTTTTGCTTCTTCATCTGGTTTTATTGTTTGTAGCATGGTGTAGACATTGACTCCGCTTGCGCAGAGTTGTCTGCCAAGGACTGTGGCATGGGTGGTAAATACTGTTCCTATGTTAACATGTTCATGTGAAAGGTAGAGTAGTGCAGCTCCGCAAAGCCATTCGTGGACATGTGCAATGATAGATTTGTTTGGTGTAAGTTCTTGTAGTTTTTGAATAACCTTGCCTGCTGCAAATGACCAGAGTATGGGTTCGTCAAAGTCATAGTAGTCAGTGTTTAGTGAGTCAATCTGGTACCAGTCCCAGAGTGTTTTTTTTATGGTATCTTTGTGTTTGGTAAATTCGCTAAAGTCGATTAGGATAGTCATAGGGCTGCCTTTGACTAGCCATGTGCCATAGGTGCAGATGATGCCTTCTTTTTTAAGTGTTTCAAATGTTTCTTTCCATGCCTCTGGTGTTATATGTTCTTCAAATACTCCCCATGCTTTTTTTGGAAAGTGTGGTCCAATAAGTGTGTAGTTTTCTTTGCCATATCGCGTTATCATCTGTGCTGCCTTTGATGAGACAACAGTGTAGATGCCGCCTACTTTGTTGCATACTTCCCAGCTGATCTCAAAGACATGGTGTGCTTTTGGAGAAACCATACATTTTATTTCTATTCTGCAAGATTTAAATACTGCGGTTGTGGTTGTTTTGGTATGACGAATCGTACAGTATTAAAACAGCCAGAGCATCATCTTGCTGTGTATGGTTTGCTTCTTGTGCTCTTTGTTGGTATTGTTGGGATTGTTTCTATTTCACGCCATGCTTCTGTTGGTCATCTGCTTTGGATTCCTAGGCAAGGATCTGGAACTGTTGTGATTGCAGGGCTTGATTTGAATGATTTGGTAGGTGTTGATGTTTCAAGTCTTACTGATGCTGAGTTAGTTTCATTGGGGTCAGGTAGGATAAACACGCGACAAGGTAGCACCAGAGTTGAGCAGGTTTTGCGTTTGCGTAGTACAAATGTGCCTACTTTTGATGGTGGTAAGATTGTGTTTGAGCAGGATGAGGATGGGAGTGTGTCTGATTTTTTGAGGTTTTCTCAAAATTCTCCTATTTTTGAGGTAGAGCTTGTCTTTGGTGAGGGTTTGCAAAGTCAGATTGATGAGTCAAGTCTTCCTGATTTGGAAGGTACGCAGCTTTCCATTCTTGGTAAGGAGTATGAGTTGACTCAGGCAAGTGTGAATACAGCAACGCATCAGGTTAGGTTGCGGTTTTTTGGTGATGTTGGTGAGGTTGATTTGGAGGATACTGATTATTCAGATTCAGGTTTTGTACGTGGTGTGCGAGTGAATGGTAAGTCTGTTAATGCTCAGGTTCAGATTAGGGCTGTGGAGGTTGGTTCAAGGTTAAGTATTGTTTCGATAAAGTATAGGCCATTGGCATTGAGACGTGGAGGGGATGATATTCGTGTTCATCCATTGCATGGTGTGCGTGGTATATTGCAGGATTCTTCAGTGTTGCTCTCATCATCATTTGATCTGATCTATGGCGGTCTTGGTGGTGTGATAAGTACATCATCATCTTCTGTGCCTAGTGTTGCTGGTAATAAGGTTGAGTTGCGTGGTGTTGGTGGACAGCGATACAGTCTACGATTTGTAAATACACGCGGGATTGTGTATAATCTGCCTCTTGTTGAGCTTGATAATGGGGTGCTTGTAACTGGTGAGGGTTCTCGTCGTTTTGTTGTGAAGGAGGCAGATACGTCTGTGTTGTTTAATATTAATGAAGGTGATTATTTTGCTCTGACAAGTGCTAATGATATTAATGGTGTGACCAATATCATGAGGTTAAGCAGGGTTGAGTTTGATAACCGACAAGTGTTTGTAGATGATCTTGGTGGTGGTTCTCATATTGTAACATTAGATAGTGTTGGTCAGGGTTCTTTGGTTGTTGGTGGTATGAGTTATGCATTGTTTGCAAGTAATGGAACTAATAGGATTGCAGTTGATCAGACTGGTGATGGTGTTATTGATGGATCGCGTGCAAAGCTTGTAGTGCTTGGTGGTGCAATGCTTGAGCCAAGTAGTTCATCGTTGGTGTTGCGTATTGTGCAGAGGCTCTTTAGTGAGAGAACAGTATCAAGTGATGAAACAGTTACAATAACCTTTGTGAGCAATAGTGGTGATATTGATGTAAGTATTCCCTCATCATCTACACTTACTCTTAAACGCAGCAGCGACTTCCTCCGTAGAGGAAGTACTCCATTTGGTGTGTTATTTAGTGTGAATGATGATAATGCTCCTTCAAAGGTGAGTATGGATATTCCTCTTGGTCAGCGTGGTGCTGTGGTTAGTGTAGGTGCTGGGTTTCCAGCAAGTCGTGGTCAGAGGCAGGCATTTGTAGTTGTGACTACAGAGCGTGAGAAGTTTCTGCCTAAGAAGTAATTATATCAAATCACTTTAATTAT
>CAZQZJ010000038.1:0-9907 GCA_964597775.1 uncultured Methanosarcinales archaeon | reverse complement strand
CCATCTGAAGTAATTGTCCCAATTGCTCCTGCAAATGTCACAGAGCTAGCCCCCTGCGTAACCTTGATTCCTCCGATTTTTTGATCAGGATTTGGTTCTATCTTCAGATTCTCAACATCCCTAAAACTCTCATCTACATGAACACTTGTTTGTTCAACTTCATTTTTAACAGTGATCAAGAATCCACCATATTTATTACCAATATCAACATTTGAAGAAACCGCAAGAACAGTTGCATCTTTTGGTATGTTTTTGGGAAGTGGAACATCGCCATTATAGAGTGTGCCATCTCTCCAGGTTAGTTTCTTTGCTCCAGAAAGATCAACCTTTACAGCCTTCAATTTTGCAGCAAGCTCATTTGAAAACCTAACAAGAGCTTGCTGATTAGTCTGCGAAGTAGGTAAATCAATAATCTGGCTTTTATCAGAAAGAATAAAAAATCCCAACCTGGGCAGAGCCCAGGGGTATTTTTTAATCTCAAATAGGTAAATATATCCGATGCAGAGCATCTGGGTATGAACCCATTTGAGAAATCAAATCCCAACGAAACCTATTCAAATCCTCTAAAGAAACTGCATTCCAATCAAGACTAGGATTAAAACCTTGATCATTAAATGCGAATAAAATAGGAAAAGCAATAAGCCAAAGGAATATAATCACAGCGATGATACCTATCCTTTTGCTCATCTCATTATCACCTCAATTAGTTATACGTTCAAATCTTTGACTTGTATCAAAGACACAAACTCTTCAGGTCTAAACATTCCTAAATCTTCATCATCTAGATATTTAAACTAATCGTTGCTGCGTACTTGTTTTTGCTCCATAGATATGGCAGGAGCGCTGGCGTGGGACGCAACAAGGTCGCACTTCGATCTTGTGCACAGCGCAGAGCCGAAGGTTTTGGTTGTGTCAAGATGCGAGCACTGTTTTAATGTAATGCGCAAATCCTAAGAGGTTCTATAGAAGAGGATTTTTTAGCATAGTGATATGAAGTGCGAGCGACTTCCCATTTTTGCGCAAGCAAAAATAAGCCAGCGTTCCTGCTCTCTAAGAGGATCTAAACAAATATTGCAAAAGAAAAGGTTTAATAGTATGGATGCATATTGTATATAATGTCATCAAGCATTCCTAATGATGATTTGGTTGTAAAGAATCTTAAGGATAAACTTGTATATGGTATTCGTGAGGAATTTAGTAATGAGTATACAAGAAGAACACGTGGGTGTAGAAATAAAAGCATAAATATGGGGTTAGGAATACTTCTGGGCGTATCTCTTCCAGTATCTTTTCCACTTTATTTTGGTGTGAAGTATCTTCTAAAGCCAAGTGATCGTGATCATGTTCATATTTCTGAGTCACTTAATAGGTCTATTGATGAGTATGTTACTTCTGTAAGCGATCAATTAAATAATGAGTGGTCTGTTTCAAAGAAGAAGGAGATAGTTGATAATCTAACAAGTGATGTTATAAAAGGTGTTGATTGGAATCCTGGGTATGCTGCGATGTTTTCTTCTAATGAAGTGTTATATAAGAATAAAGCTCAGCAAAATCTGTGCAAGGTTCTTCAGAAAGAATTGGTAAAAGATCAGTGGAAACATGTTCTTAATCTTGCTATTCCTGTTTCATGTGCTGTTCCTCTTCTATGGTATAGTGGTTATAAATTAGCTCAGGTAGTCCCAGATGTATGGTCAGCAGCTTCTCTTGAGGCAAAGTTCTTTATGATAACAGGTGGTTTTATTGCAGGTGTTTTTCTTGTGGCTGCTTTTGATAGATCTGGGAGTAGCACAAGTGATCCTAATTGGGAGTATAATGATACGTATCATGATCGTCGTTCATAGAGGTTTTGCTTTGGTTGTTGAATCAGCAGGTTTGCAGGATTAAGGTATAGCAACTTGTTTCCATATCCATTCTCTCATGCATGCAATCCAGAGTGTTAGGATGATCCAGAAGATAGTGTTCCACCATTGTGGTAGTAGTGTTGCGATGCTCCAGCTTGTAATAAATAGGATGATGATTCCTGTCAGGTATCGTAGTGCATTCTTAAGATTTAGTAGGTAGTTCCAGAAGTTGTGTAGTGGTTGTTTTGTGGTAAGTGCAATGCATGTTCCAATGCTGCAGTGTCCATAGCAGGCTAGTCCTATTATAAAGAGGATGATGTTTACTGGTTGTTCAAATCCAAGTAAAGCAGTGCTAAGGATGAGTATGGCAACTATGGAATAGAGCGTGTTCCAGAGGATAAAATGTTTTGGTCTGAGGTGTTTGTGGCTAATCTTTTTCCAGATAAGATAGTTGGTTATGCCTATTCCTAGTGCAATAAAAAGTATCATTCCAATTCCTGCTCCAATAAGTTGCCACAAGAATGTTTGGATTAGTGTAACATTATAAGTGAGTAGTTCTGGATTTGCTGCAAGTGCACTTCGATCAAGGTTGATGTGTGTTGCTGGTTCTGCAAGGTATTTCCACAGTAGTTTTCCAATGATGGTAAGGATAAAGAGAAAGCTCAGGTCTGTGAGTGTTGCTTGTATGATGTTCTGCCATCTTCTTTTTATATGTTGGAGTGTGGTGTGAAGTGTTTTCATGGTTCAAATTCTGGTTCAAGTAATCTGCGGTATGCTGTTGAGTATGTGGCGATTGTTGTGTGTGGTTCAAGGTCTTCGATGCGTCGATCTTCTTCGTTGATTGCATCGATAGCTGGGTCGATGGTGTAGAATGTAAGGCTTGTTGCATTGGCAAGTGATGATGCAGTGATGCTAAAGCGGTATTGTGCTCCTCCAAGTGGTAGTGGGTCTGTTGTGTTAAAAACAATCTCTTGTGGTGGTATGTTTTGGCATTGTTCATTTGTGCAGTATTCTTGTGAAGGGATGATGATTGGTTTGTATGGTCTAAGTATTGTGGTGATTGTGACTTCGTAGTCTCCTGGGAGTAGGGTGATGTTGTTATGGTTTGCGTATGTTTCGTCTGCTGTGATGTCGCCTAAGAATGTTGCTGTGGTGCTGAATTCTTCGTCAAATCCGTTGTTTAGTCTGGTAAGGAGGATTGTTGCTTCTTCTTCTGCATCAAGTGATACAGGTGTTTGTTGTAGTGTCCAGCCTTGTGGTTGTTTAAAGAGTCGGTAGCGTTTGAGGTTAAGGTTAATCTGTTTTTCTGGATTAAGTTGGATAAGAAGTGTAGGTGTGGCTATGTTGTCTGTGTCTAGTGGTTGGAATCTGCTTGCATAGCCGCTGTGTTGTGCAGTGAGTATGCCTCCGATGCATCGTGGGAGTTTGGTAGTGAGTGTTCCGTTGATAGTTGTTCCAATAAAGCAGCTTTCTTCGCAGGTGTAGATAATGTCAGCATCAATGTGTTCTTGAGTCTGTGCATTGATTGTGGTGATGGTGATTTCCTCGCTTGTGGCAAGGTGTGGTTCGCAGATAAGTGTTGTTGGTGCTTGGCTCATTTTTAGTGGAGTGAATTTCTGTGGCATAGGTTCGTTATTTCTCATGTTTGCTTCAAGTGCTATGGTGAATGTGTATCCTTTTCCATTAAATGCCTCTGGGTCTCTGAGTGTGACTAGTACTGGGTAGCTGATGTCGTAGCTAAAAAATGAGCGTTGGATGCCGTAGGGTACTCCTGTGATAAGTGTGTTGAGTAGTAGTTCTGGTGTGCATGTTTCTTGGTTGCATCCGTCTATGTTGATGTATGGCTGCCACCAGTCAAGGTATGTGTATCGTGTTTTAATGTCTCTAAATTCTTGGTTTGGTGAGGCTATGATGAGCATGTTTCTGTTGTAGAGTCGATCGTATGCTGTGATATCAGTAATGCTTGGTGGTGCTTCGATGTGTTGGTATGTTGCTGTGTCATAGACTTGGAGTAGTGGAGTGTATGAGGAGAGGATGTTGCGTATCTGTTCGCGAATTGTGGCTAGTCGCCATGTTGGTGCTGGTGAAAAACTGAATTCTAGGTTTGAGATTGGTGGGAGTTGTTGTTCTTCTGATCCTGAGTATATGTCTATGAGTTGGCGTAGGTGTTTTTCAAGGTAGGAGTTATTTACTTGGAGTTCTGCAAGTGTGCTTGCCAGGTTGTAGATGCTCTCCAGTTTGACTGGTATTTCTACAGGGTATTTGTCTAGGAGGTGTTCTTTTTCGTTTGTTTTAATGGTTAGTGGGTATTGTGCTAGAAAGATTACTGAGGTTGGTGTGATTGTTGTGGTTATTTTTGGCAGTCCACGTTCAATGACATTGATGCCTTGTTTGGTGAATGGTTCAAATTTGTTGATGCAAATGTGTAGGTTTTTTTCGATGTGTGTTGATAGTTGTGTTGCAATTGAGGTTTTGGTGTTGCGTAGTGGTGGTTGGTGTGTTCTAAATTCGCAGTTGCCTTCGCAGGTGTTTTTGTCAGCAAGGTGCCACCAGTATGGTATGATCATATTCGATTCTGGGGAGAGTTGTATTGCTTCTGCTTCTGTTGGATTATTTTGGTTGATGCGAAAGTTTGGGTTGACGTATCCGCCGTGTTGTCCTGCTAGGATGATGGCTTCTTCTGCGTATGTTTTAATGCAGTCGCCTACATAGGCAAAGACTGGTTCTGCTTCTGGTTCAATAAGTGTTTTTTCAAATGCTTGTTTGCTTGTGTTAAGGAATTGTAGTTTGCCTTGGTACATGAGGATGCTAAGGAGTAGTAGGATGATGATGCCTAGGATGATAAAGATGCTGACTTGTCCTTTGTTGTGATGCAAGGATAGGGGATATATATTTTTTAGTTCTCTTAAAAAATCTTTAAAACCGAGCGTAGCGAGGTTATTAAAGATTTTTTCCATTTAAAATCCCTCAAAGTCTTTGGTGGCTGATGTTTGGCTTGTTGATCCACTTTGGCTTGCCTGGGTGTTTGTGGTGATGCTTGTTGCTCCGCCTGTGTATTCTGTGATGCTGTTGCAGATTCTATCTACTGATCCACCAGTAAGTCTCTGAATTTTTGGGTTAAATATAAGGCAAACTTCTGTGTAGTCTCGGTTTGAGTATTTGACTATTGCGTTTGCTCGTAGTTGGCTTGTGCTGCTGCCTGGGCCAAGTTGTTTGTCAGGTGTAAATGCTCTGATATTGTTGCCGTCGTTTGCTTTGAAGATGATGTTGTAATTAAGATTGTTGTCAGTGGGATTATTAAGGTAGTATGTGATGCGGTAGAGTCGTTGTGTGGTTTGTGTGTTTGTTGTTGCGTTTAGAAATGTGATTGGTAGTGATTTGTCTGCTTCAATATGTGCTGTTGCTTGTATTTCCCTACCTTGTGTTCGTGTGATTAGTGCTAGTCCTCCAAGGTTTGCGTCTACACTCATCTGGCAGAGTTTGCTTGTGTAGCAGTCAATGCCTCCTAGGATGTAGGTGTTGCAGAAGAGTTCGTTTGCCTCGTCTCGTCGTTTTGCTAGGTCTTTGTCTGTGATAAAGAGTGAGGCATATGCTCCTAGTCCTGAGAATTCATTGTATGCTTCGATTATGTCTGTGAGTTTTTGTGCATAGCTGCTTTGTCCTTGTTCGTATTTGAGTCTTGCTAAGCTTAGGTCTCTGCGTTTTTTTTGTATTGCAGCATCATGTGTTTTTTCATCAAGTTTTTTGCGCAGTTCTGTTATTTTTGTTACTTCTTGTGAATCTGGGTTTGGTTTTGCTAATGCCGCTTCTAGTTTTTGGCTAAGTTCTTCAATTTCTTGGGCATCCTTGCCGATTTGACTTTCTGCTTCTTGTGCTTCTCTTGAGTATTGTGCAATGCGTGCTTTTTTTTCGATTTTGTAGGCTTCTTCTCTGGTTCTTTTGAGTGTTTCTGCTGCATTGTTGCGGTTGGTTCGCGCAGTTGATTCTTTTGCTGTTCCTTTGGCTGCGTTAAGCAGGCTTTCTCTTAATGTAAGCTCAGCTTCTTGTTCTTTGATAAGTTTTTCTTTGTAGTAGAGAAAGTTGATTTCTACTGGTGAATTTTTCTTTGAGACAAGTTCTTGTTGTGTTTGAAGTAGGGTTATGGCATTTGGGTCTTGAGCTGCTTGTTCTTGTTGTATTCTCTTGATAAGGTTGTTTTTGTCTGTTTCTCTTTGTTTACGCTCTTTTGTTATCGTTTCAATCTGCTTGGTTAATCCAATCTGCTTGATTAATCTATCCTGAGCATTTGCATCGTGTTTTGAATCACCAATTTGTTTAATTAGGTCTTTTTCATTTTCAAGTGAGGTAGTCTCAAATTTATTAAAGTCATTATTAGCAGTCTCAACACGTTTATCCTTATTCTGTTGAAATTCTTTATTTATCTTTTCTAGTTGTATTGTGATTTCGTCTAGTTTTTGGTTGTAGTACTGTTGTGCTTGATCTAAGGGCTGTTGTGCTTGAACACCATGCATAATCAAGATGTTGATAATCAGTGCTATTCCAAGGATGTGTTGTGGTTTCATGTTTGTAGTGTTCCTTGTGCTGTGCGTATTTTGTAGACTGATTCAAGCAGGTCAGTTCCTGCGTATCCTGCAAGTAGTGAGAGTCTAAAGTCTATGTCTGTGATAAGTAGTCCTGCTGCAAGTCCAATAACTCCAGAAGCTGCTATGGTAAATGTGAGTTTGGTCCAGCTAAAGTGGAATTCGTCTTGGTAAACTGTTTGGTTTTTGATTATGCCTACTAATGAGCGTACTACGCCTCCTAAGAATCCGCTTGCTGCAAGGGTAATGAGTTGTGTTGGTTCAAGTGCCATATGGTTTCACCTCTTTTTTGTCTTTGGTTAGGTCTTGGAGTTGTTCGCATGCATCTCCTCTTTTGTTAAAGTTTGCGATGTTTTTGATGGCTTTGATGCTTTGGATTGCGTCTCCTATTTTGGCAAGTGTTTTTGGGTAGACGCATGCTGCGTATTGTTCTGGAAATGCTGTTGTGCACATGCCTTTGCATTTTAGTCCTGAGTAGACGCTGAGTAGTTCAAATGGGTTTGCATAAATATTTTTGACAATAGTGAGCACTGTGTCCCAGAGTCGAACTATTGGAAAGAGATTAAATACGTCTCCAACAATGAAATTGCAGGTTTGGTAGGTTTTGAGGTTTTGGCAGTAGCTAATTGGTAGTCCGTGTTCTTTGACATCGCGTTTCATGCACAGTCCATAATTGCAATTTATCTCTCGATACTTATTGATATTGTGGATAATCCCTGGGACGCACAGGCATAGTGTTGAGAGTATGAGGTTTTCTTTGACATTAAGTGTGTTGTAGTTTCCGCCTAGGTAGGTGTATTTTTGTTCATCAAGTGCTGCGATTCCGCGTGGTTGTCCTTGTGGTCCAATTACTTTGTTTACGCCGCCAATACTTGCGAGTTTGTCTTTGAGAAGTTTGCAGTGTGCTGCTCCTCCTCCAAATTTGGCTAGATAGCCGTCGTCGCTTTCTTCCATGCGGCAGTTGACAAAGGCGCATAGTTTAGTGAGTTGGTGAAAGAGGCCTCCAAATCCGCTTTGGTCTCCGTATGTTTTTTGGTCTGTTGCTGTAGAGATGCCGCAGAGTTTGTCTTTGATTGCCTTTGCTTTTGCTCCTGCTGGTGTAAGGTTGCTTCCAGTTGCGCGTTCTACATTTCCAAAGAGGATGATGAGTGAGTCATAGGCTGCTTTGATTGTGTTGTAGATTTGGATAAGGTTGCATGCTTTGGATGCGTAGTCTAGAAATGTTTCAAGTTGGCCTACGAGTTTGAGGTTGTCTTTGGCGTCTTTAACAGCCTCATCAACCTTTCTGTCTATATTCTTAAACGCATCGCCAAGTGGTTGGTTGTAGAATTTGAGTGTCATGGTGATGTTTTCTGTTTCTGGATTTGGGTTAAGAAATAGTTGTCCTGATTCATTGACTGTGCTAACAATAAGAATTGGGCAGGTAATAGTGAGTGAATCTGTTCTGAATTCTGTTGCATGGAGCGTAATGTCAAAGGTTGGGTGTGTGCTGCCAGTGAGGAGATTGAGTGCAGAGATGTCTGAGATGCTTGCTGTGTCTCCTGTGCATGAGTTTGGTCCTGGAAAGTTGATAAAGATTGGTTTGGTGTTTGGGTTGGTGCTGCGCAGATTTGCGTCGCAGAATATTTGTTGTTCAATAAGAATGCTTGTGCTTCTGTCGATTAGTCTTGGTGAGCATGTTGGGTTTGCATTCCAGAAGTTTGGGTTTTGGTTTTTGATGCCAATGACATAGAAGAGGATGCTGGATTGTGCACTGTTGCCTGCTGTGTCGATGAGTGTTGCTGTGATGTTTGCGCGGTATGGTCCGCTAGTGATGATTTGTGTGGTGGTGGTACATGAGGTTGTTGTACAGCTTAGTTGTGTTTGGTTTGATCCGCCAATTGTTGATAAGTCAATTTGTGCAGTAGTAAAATCTGTTGCATTGATGTTTAATTCAAGTGTTGCGCCTTCTACTGGTATGTTAAGGCCTGGGTCTGCTCCTGGGATGATGCGCATGCTAAAATTTCTGATAAGTGGTTTTGTTGTGTCTAGGATTGCTGTGGTGCGTGGTTTTGGAATGACTTTGTTTCCCAAGTCATCAGTGCTTATTGGGTTTATTCCGATTTGTTTTTGTCCGCTTGATCGTGTTGCTTGGATTTTCCAATTGCAGATCCAGGTACTTGTGGTTTTTACGCAGCCATTTGTTGGTGTGAGTGAGTTGCCTGTGATGTCTCCTAAGTCGAGAAATGTGAGATTTTTGTTAAGTCCCGCACCTTCTTCTTTGAATGTTGCATTGATCTGTGATTGTGTTGCAAGAAGTAGGGTGCCGCTTGCGTCTCGAAATCCGCTGCTAATCTCAATAAGTTCTGGTCCTGTGTTGTCAAGTCTGATATTGCAGGTGATGGTTTTTGCTCCTTGGTTTCCAAGTGTATCGCTTGCTTTGATAGTGATTAAGCAGCCTGCGATGTTTATGAGTGGGATGTCTTGCCAGGTTGCAAATCCATTGCTGTATTGTGTTGCTGGAATCTCGCCTATGCCTGGGCTAAGGCTGCTAAAGTCTGCTCTGATGCTTGTGATTTGTAGGTTTGGGTCAGTGATTGGAATGGAGATGTCTGCGCGAATGTCATTTTCAGTTTTGATAAAGTTTATGATTTCTCCGCTTCCGCTGCGTCGGATAATTAGCCCAGTGTCGTTAATGATTGGTGCTGATGCATCCATCATAAAATTAGCAGTGTTTATTGTTCCTGTTTGGTTAAATCGATCCACTGCTTGGGCAAGGATGGTGTGGGTGCCGTCGGTTAGTGTTGGAAATGTCTGTTCAAAATTAATTGGTTGGTTGCATTGGTTGTTTCCAATGATGATTTTAAATGGTGTTGTTGTGATGTCATCAAGATGGAATCGTATAAGTGAGATGCCACTGCATGTGGTTGTGTTGCTGTTGCTAAAAGCAAGGTCGATGGCATTTGCTTGGATACTAACACGTGTATTTTGCGTAAGTGAGGTAACACTAAGGTTGCGTATTTCTGCAGGGATGATGTCTGAGATAAGTGGTTCTGTTTTGGTTATGAGTGGTGTTGCTTCTTCGTTGAATTTGTTGGTGTCATCGTAGAGCCTGATTTGATAGGCGTGGCTTCCTGCTGATGGTGCGATTCGTGAGTATGTGCAGGTGGCTGGGTCTCCTGGGCATGGTGTTGATGATGAACCATCAAAACTATCACTTCGTAATCCATCGATGTAGATGCGGAATTGGTCTGGTGTGATAAAGTTGTCTGTTTCTATGCGTGCGCTTGCATTGATGTGGATGCGCTCAAATGGTCTGTAGTAGTTGCGTATGTTCTCTTTGCCGCTGATATCAGTTATGGTGAGTTCTATTGAGAATACTACAGGCGTGAGGATGATAAGTAGTGAGAAGTAGATGCCTAGGAACTGCTTGTATCTGTACACGCTAAGACCCCCTTTAGTGGTGTACAACCTCCTCATGGAGTATATAAATATTGTGACACAAGG
>CAZQZJ010000037.1:0-10087 GCA_964597775.1 uncultured Methanosarcinales archaeon | reverse complement strand
AATCAAGACTAGGATTAAAACCTTGACCATTAACTGCAAATAAAACATGAACAACGATAAGTATACTGATACTCATAATATTTATCACTTTTTTCATCCCAAGACAACCTCTATGTTTTGTATGTCCAATTCTTCGTCTTATTTAACATATTTATATGTTGCTGTTTATAAATGAGCTAAAAAGGGGGTCGCAACCACCCTTTCTCATTTCTTATAATATATACTTTGTTTGGCTTGTTCTATAGCTTTTTGTTTAAGTGTTTCTGGCGTATCTGTTTGCATTAGTAGTAGCAGAAGATGTGCGATGTCGCGGTGTCGTGCGTCATTAACCATAGCAGTGAATGTATCCTGGTTTGTGTGTACAGTAAAGTTGGTATCTGGGTCAATACCTCTTGTGATATCTACGAATCGTCCATTAAATAGGTGGAGGGTGTAGGCATCAAATCCAATCTGGAATCCAATGTTGTTATAGTCTCTAAGAAGTGTTTGGATAGGTGGATTATAATTAATAGCATCGGCTATGTTGGATTTGTTAAGGTTGTATTCTGGGTAATCATCGTAGATCCCAAATCCAAGTATGTTGCTAAATATTATTGGTGTATAATCTTGTACAGGTGAGATGCCTGAGATAATCTCTCCAACAAATAGTAGTACAACTGTAAGGATTCCTACACTCAGGATAAGGAATAGCATGTTGGTTATTGATGAAAATCCCATTGCGCAAACACGTTTGCCTTGTATTATATAGATTTCGAAAATAATAGATTTCAAAACCTGGTTCTGCTAGAACATTAGGATTTCTTAGGAAATTTTGATAATTTTCCTGGTCATGTGGTCTTGAGGGAAATTTGACATTCACCAGGCACTTTCACCCAAATACATTTATAAAGTTCCAAACTACTATCTTCCTTATGAAAGAACTTATCTTAACCTGCGTCACAAAAAAAGAGATTCGAGGGGGCTATTCTGCACTCTGCCCAGAACTCGACGTTGCAAGCAGGGGGGATACGATTGAAGAGGCAGCATCCAATCTTCAGGAAGCCCTTTCAGGACATCTGAAAACTGCTCAGCAAGAAGGAATGCTCAAAGACATACTCCAAGAACTCGGCATCACATCGAAGGAAATGACCTCCAAATCAGATCACGTCACGATTCCAAGCTACTCATCCTCTCTTACTGTCCCCCTCCCTGTCTAAATGGTTAAATTACCAGTTCTTAATTGACGCGAGATCATCAAAGCACTTGAACGGTTAGGATTTGAAAAAAGAAATCAAACTGGCTCACATGTCCACTTGATCAGTATTCGAAATGGCAAGAAATGCCTGGTCACTGTTCCTGATCATGGCAACAAGGAAATCCCGCCGGGAACCTTGCTTAGCATATTGAGACAAGCACGGCTTAACCGCGAAGAGCTCATCGAAAACCTTTGAGGTGTTCTTCATGCAAAAAATTCTGAAAGAATTATTTAATCGAATCTTTCGCAGACAAATTACGCTTCATGAAAAATGCTCAAACGTCTCTTCTCACAGCACAAACTTTACTTTGGTCTGTCAAATGATCCGAAGCAGCTACGCAAGGCACTCCCAATCGCTTTCAAAAGCGACGCAGACGTCACCACATATTTGGGCAAGTTTCAGTATCCTGAATAGATTTCGAAACCGTAGCATATAAATACCAGTAAAAAAGAGAATCTAGTTATGAAATTAATTGTAATCTTCATAATGGGTTTGTTGATTGCTCAGTTGGTATATGCGCAGGATGTGCAAACTCCTACAAATTTGGCTTCTGTATCTACAACTGGCGTTGCTGATTATGCTCAGACTTTGCCAGAGGCAGTTTCTCAACCTTTGTTGCCTAGCATTGTTCCTTCTGCAAAAAAAAAGGCTGCGTTTCATCGGGAAAATCCAAGTTTGGATGCTGGTTTAAAGAAGCGTGGTGAAGGTCGTCTTGTTAGCTCGTCTAAGCGTATGACTCAGCCGTATCGTAAGGAATTGTATGATCAGTCAAAGAGTGCTATTGGTACAATACCGTATCGTCCTTCTGGTACTAGGGATATGGTTAAGTCAAGGTGTAGGTTGACGCAATTTGGTTGTAGTAAATAAGGATAGGTAGGGTTTTTGTAGGATTGCGTCTTTTAAAAGTAGTTAGAGTTTTTTTTCTCGAAACGTTTATAAAGGGGTGCTTTCTCCAAGCCTTTCCAATGGCGCGTCAGTCTTTCTTAGGTGGAGGTATAATCAACAAAAATCTTCACTATAAGAAGGAGTTATAACCAATAGGTAGGCCCTGGTAGTCTAGCGGCCTATGATGGAGCCCTGTCGAGGCTCCGACCCGGGTTCAAATCGACGGGAATACCATGTCCCGACGTGACTCTCCCGGCCAGGGCGTTATACAGCCATGGTGGGCCGGTAGCTCAGCCTGGAACGATTGGCGTATCAGGCGTGTCGTGGGCATTAGAGCACCTGGCTTTTAACCAGGGAGTCGCGGGTTCGAATCCCGTCCGGCTCATTAGGTACACAGGGAGGCATTGCATAGTGCAGATACTAATGGCAACAAAATTCAAAGTAGCAGAGCACGTGCTTGTGCCAAAGCATACTAGGCTTTCTGATAAAGAAAAGGCTGAGCTTCTTGAGAAGTATAAAATTTCTGAGAATGAATTGCCGCGGATTAGTTTTAAGGATCCAGTGATGCAGGCTATGAATGTCAAGCCAGGTGATGTGGTAAGAATTGAGCGTGAGTCTATAACTACTGGTGTTGCAATCTTTTTTAGAAGGGTGAGCTAAGTATGTCAGATGAGAGAGCGAAGTTGTTGTTAGCTAAGTTTTTTGATAGTAATTCAATGGTTCGTTCTAACATCGAGTCATTTAATGCGTTTATTCGTAAGGAGTTGCAGGAGATTGTTGAGGAGAATAAGAATATTGAGCCTACTATTATTCCAACAAATGTGGATAAGTTTGTGATTCGGTTGGATAAGATTTGGGTGACAAGGCCTGAGATTACTGAGGCTGATGGTTCTCGTAGGACTATCTATCCTAATGAGGCAAGGTTGCGTAAGATTACCTATGCTTCTCCTGTTTTTATGGAGATTTCAGCGCATATTAATGATGTGCAGCGTGAGTCATTTCAAACCCAGATTGGGAATTTGCCTATTATGCTCAAGTCTGATTTTTGTCATCTTTTTAAGTTGTCTCGTCAGGAGCTTATTGAAAAGGGTGAGGATCCTGATGATCCTGGTGGGTATTTTATTATTAATGGTACTGAGAAGGTGCTTATTGATATTGAGGATCTTGCAAGTAATAATTTTTTTGTTGATGAGGAGTCTTCAGGTGTTTGGACTGGGAAGTGTTTTTCTGAGAAGGGTTCGTTTAAGATTTTGCATACTATTGAGCGTCTTAAGGATGGCTTGCATTATGTGACATTCACGCGTGTAAAGCGTGCTCCTATTATTCTTATGATTAAGGCTTGTGGTCTTGTTAAGGATGAGGATATTATGAAGGCGGTTTGTAAGGATAAGCAGTATGATGAGGTGTTGGTGAATCTTTTTGAGTTTGTTGATATTAAAAAGCCTGATGATGCAATGGATGCAATTGCAAAGCATATTGGTATTACTCAGACTAAGGAGGTTCGTGAGGAGCGGCTCAACGAGATTCTTGATAGGTATCTCTTGCCTCATATTGGGATTACACCACAGCAGAGGTTGCATAAGGCGTATCAGTTGTGTAAGATGTTGCGTAAGTTTATTGTAGTATCTAGTGGGGAGTTGCCTCCTGATGATAAGGATCATTATATGAATAAGCGTTTGAAGATGAGTGGTGATTTGCTTGCTGATTTGATTCGTGTGAATTTAAAGATCCTTATTGGTGATTTGCTTTATAATTTTCAGCGTATTGTTAAGCGTGGAAAATTCCCAACGATTCGGGTGATTATTCGTGAGAAGCTTTTAACCTCTCGGATTCATTCTGCAATGGCAACTGGTTCATGGGTTGGTGGAAGGCAGGGTGTGTCGCAGCGTATTCAAAGGCTTAATTATTTGAATTCGATCTCGCATTTGCAGCGTGTGGTGTCTCCGCTTTCTTCGTCTCAGGAGAATTTTGCAGCTCGTGAGTTGCATTCTACGCATTTGGGAAGGTTGTGTCCCTCAGAGACGCCTGAAGGAACCAATATTGGTTTGCGTAAGAATCTGGCGCTTATGGCAATGGTTAGTAAGGATACTGATGAGGAAGAAGTGCTTGGTGAGTTAAAAAAGCTTGGTGTGAAAATGGTGGTCTAAGATGTCTGATGTTTATCTTAATAGTAAGTTTATTGGTGAGATTCAGAATCCTGAGGAGTTTGTTTCTAATTTTCTGTCTGATAGGAGAAGAGGTGTTGTTTCGCATAATGTGAATATCAGGGTTGCTGGTGATGAGGTGTATGTTGAGTCTGGGCGTGGTAGATGTAGGCGTCCATTGATTGTGGTGCGTGATGGCTCTTCTGTGCTTACTGATAATCATCTTCGTCAGTTGCAAAAAGGTGAGCTTTCTTGGAATGATTTAATTGATCATGGTGTGATTGAGTTTTTGGATGCTGCTGAAGAAGAGAATGCCTTGGTGGCGTTTTCTGAGAAAGATATTACTCCTGAGCATACGCATCTTGAGATTACGCCGCTTGCTATGGTTGGTGTTGTGACTGCGCTTGTTCCGTATGGTAATTTTACCCAGGCTCCTCGTCTTTCAATTGGTGCGAAGAATCAGAAGCAGGCATTAGGTCTGTATGCGTCTAATTATCCGCTTCGGATGGATATGGATGTGAATCTGTTGCACACGCCTCAGGTTCCACTGGTTCAGACGATTATGCATGATCTGTCAGGGTATGAGCAGCATCCTTGTGGTCAGAATGTGGTTGTTGCAATCATGACCTATGAGGGGTATAATATGGAGGATGCGCTTATTATTAATGAAGGTTCTATTCAACGTGGTTTTGGTCGTAGTTCATATTTTCGGCCAATGATTGCTGAGGAGTTGAGGTATTCTGGTGGTTTGATGGATGAGATTTCTATTCCTGATAAGGATGTGAAGGGGTATAAGTCAGAGCGTGATTATCGTTTGCTTGAGGAGGATGGTATTGTATTTCCAGAGGCTGTGGTTAAGGAGGATGATGTGCTTATTGGTAAGACCTCACCTCCACGATTCCTTTCTGGTATGGATGAGTATTCGCTTGCTTCAAATGTGCGTCGTGAATCTTCAGTTGGGTTGCATCATAGTGAGGAGGGTGTTGTTGATTTTGTGCTTATTACTGAGAATGAGGAGGGTAATAAGTTGGTTCAGGTGCGGGTTCGTGATCAGATGGTTCCTGAGATTGGGGATAAGTTTACCTCACGTCATGGTCAAAAGGGTGTTGTAGGGCTTATTGTTCCACAGTCTGATATGCCTTTTACTGCCTCTGGTGTGACTCCTGATTTGTTGTTTTCTCCTCATGGTATTCCATCTCGTATGACGATTTCTCATCTTCTTGAGACAGTTGGTGCCAAGGTTGGTTCTCTTGCTGGTCGTATTGTTGATGGAACTACTTTTTCATCAGAGCCTGAGGATGCCTTGCGTCGGGAATTGCATGATCTTGGTTTTCGAGAGTCTGGTGTTGAGACGATGTATAATGGTGTGACAGGTAAGCAGTTTAAGGCAAAGATCTTTATTGGTCCTATGTATTATCTCAAGCTCAAGCATTTGGTTGCAAACAAATTGCATTCGCGTGCACTTGGTCCTGTGCAGCTCTTGACTCGTCAGCCTACTGAGGGTCGTGCTAAAGAAGGTGGGTTAAGGTTGGGTGAGATGGAGAAGGATACCTTTGTTGCTCATGGCGCTGCGTTGCTTCTTAAAGAGCGTTTTGATTCTGATAAGACAGTGGTGCCTGTGTGTGAGGGTTGTGGGGTTGTGGCGATTCATGACGCGTTTAAGGATAAGCGTCATTGTCCATTGTGTGGTGAGAATATGAATATCTCTGATGTTGAGATTTCATATGCATTCAAGCTTATGCTTGATGAGTTTAAGTCAATGGGGATTTATCCTAGGTTAACGCTTCAGAATAGGTACTAAAAATAGGTACTAAATAGACACTAAAAACATGGCAAGAAAAAAAGAAGAAGAAAAGGCAGCACCAGTTTTGCAGAAGGTAGAGAAGATTGGTGTTGCTTTGCCTGCATCAGCTATAGTTGTTGAGGAGGGTGTGCAAGATGCAGAATCTCCTACTCCTGCTGCTTTGGTTCATAAAAAGTCTTCTCTTGGTCGTGATGCCATGCATCATTATGTGTATAAAAAGGTGAATTCGATTGTGTTTGGGGTTCTTTCTCCAAAGATGATTAAGAAGATGTCTTCTGCAAAGATTGTGACGCCTGAGTTGTATGATAAGGAGGGTTATCCTGTTGATGGTGGGCTTATGGATATTCGTTTGGGTGTGATTGATCCTGGGCTTAAGTGTAAGACTTGTGGTTCAAAGCTAAAGGAGTGTGTTGGTCATTTTGGGTATATTGAGCTTGCGCGTCCGATTGTTCATATTAAGTTTATTTCACATCTGCTCAAGGTGTTGCGTGGCACTTGTTGGGAGTGTGGTAATATCTTGCTTCTTCGTCCAAAGTTGCTTCGTCTTAAAAAAGAGCTTGAACGTATTGAGAAGGAGCGTGGTGTTGAGGCTCGTCGTGATGCTGCCTCAAAGATTAAGTTTCCAACAAAGAGTGGTGTGAAATGTCCGCATTGTAAGGCAAAACAGTTTCAGGTTGCTCTTGAAAAGCCAACAACCTTTTTGGAGAATGGTAAGCGCATCTCACCTATTGAGATTCGCACTCGTCTTGAAAAGATTACTGATGATGATACTGAGTTGTTTGGTTTTAATCCAAAGGTTGTGCGTCCTGAGTGGATGGTGCTTACTGTTTTGCCTATTCCGCCAGTGACCATGCGTCCTTCGATTACTTTGGAGAGTGGTGAGCGTTCTGAGGATGATCTTACGCATAAGCTTGGGGATATTGTGCGTATTAATCAGCGTCTTTTTGAGAATATTAATGCAGGTGCTCCTGAGATTATTATTGAGGATTTGTGGGATTTGTTGCAGTATCATATTACGACCTTTTTTGATAATGAGGTTGCTCAGTTGCCACCTGCTCGTCATCGTTCAGGCCAACCTCTTAAGACTCTTTCTGAGAGGATCAAGTCAAAAGAGGGGCGTATTCGGCATAATCTTGCTGGTAAGCGTGTGAATTTTTGTGCGCGTACAGTGATTTCTCCTGATCCTATGATTAATATTAATGAGGTTGGTGTTCCAAAGGTTGTTGCTATGAAGCTTACTGTTCCTGAGACTGTGACAGAGTGGAATATAGAGTATCTCAAGAAGTTTGTAGATAGTGGGCCGACTAAATATCCAGGTTGTAATTATATTGTACGTCCAGATGGAAAAAAGAAGAAGATTACTGAGGAGACTAAGGAGGCTTCGCTTGAGGAGATTCAGCCTGGGTATGTTGTTGAGCGTCATTTATTGGATGGTGACATTGCGATTTTTAATCGTCAGCCTTCGCTGCACAGGATGAGTATGATGTGTCATCGGGTGCGTGTGCTTCCGTATAGGACATTGCGGTTAAATCCTGCTGTTGCTCGTCCGTATAATGCTGATTTTGATGGTGATGAGATGAATCTGCATATTCCGCAGACTGAAGAGGCTCGTGCTGAGGCAGAGGTGCTTATGGAGGTTCAGACGCAGCTTATCTCTCCAGGTTATGGTCTTGCTGTGGTTGGTTGTATTCAGGATTCTGTGTCTGGTAATTATTTATTAACTCAGGATGATGTTATGATTCCTCGTGCTGAGGCAATTGATTTGTTGATTAATTCAGGTGTGAGTGATTTTTCAAAGTTGTATGACAAAAAGCTTGTTTCTGGTCGTGAGGTGTTTTCAGTGCTTCTGCCTTCTGATTTGCAGTTTACTGGAAAGTCGCTTAGTGGTGGAGTAGTGGTTATTAAAAATGGCGTGCTTGAGAAGGGTGTGATGGATAGTGCTGCTCTTGGTGGTGGTAAGGGTTTGTTGTTGCGAGCGCTTCACAAGCAGTATGGTGCTGATGCTGCAATTGATATGCTTCAAAAGTTTTTCCGCATTGGCGCTGTGTTCTTGACATATTATGGGTTTTCAACTGGTATTGCTGATGCTGATCTTCCAGAAGAAGCAAAAAACGCATTGTCAGACACGCTTTCTAGTGCAGAGCATGAGGTTGAGCAGGTTATTGGTGAGTATGAATCAGGTGAGATAGATGTATTTCCTGGCAGAACTGCTTCTGAGACTGTGGAGCTTAAGATTTTGGAATTGCTTAATAAAGCTCGTAACAAGTCTGGTGATATTGTTAATCAGTATGCGCATAAGGATACTTCGACTATTGTTATGGCATCTTCAGGTGCTCGTGGAAATTTGCTTAATCTTGCGCAGATGGCTGCTATTGTTGGTCAGCAGGCAATGCGTGGAAAACGTATTGAGAAAGGCTATTCTGGTAGAACGCTCTCTTGTTTTAAGAAAGGTGATATTTCTCCTCAGGCACGAGGGTTTATTCGTTCAGGGTTTAAGCATGGTTTGAATCCAAAGGAGTTTTTTATGGGGAGTATTACTGGTCGTGATTCGCTTATGGATACTGCATTGCGAACCCCTAAGTCTGGTTATTTGTATCGCAGATTAGCAAATGCACTCCAGGATTTGCGTGTTGAGTATGATGGAACAGTTCGTGAGGCTGGTGGTAAGATTATTCAGTTTAAATATGGAGATGATGGTGTGGATGTTGCCAAGTCAGAGAATGGTAGGATTAATGTTGCAAAAATTGTTGAGGGGCTTTAAATGGTTAAGCGTGAGTTAAAGGAATTTGAAGATGTGTTGCCTTCCAAGATTCTCGAGCAGATTGGGGAGTTGGTTCCTGATGCCAAGCTTGTAAAGGCTGCAAAGGCTGTTGTTCAAGAGTATGAGTTTGCTCAGATTGAGGCTGGTGAGAGTGTTGGTCTTGTGGCAGCTGAGTCTATTGGTGAGCCAGGAACGCAGATGACGCTTGATACCTTTCACTTTGCTGGTGTTGCTGAGATGAATGTGACTATGGGTTTGCCAAGGATTATTGAAATCCTTGATGGTCGTAAGGAGATTGCGACGCCGATGATGGAGATTTATCTCAAAGCTCCTCATAATAAGAATCCTGATATCAAAAAGCTTGCCATGTTAATTAAGGAGACGACTGTTGGTGATTTGGTGAGTTCATTTACGCTTAATATTTTAGAATCGCGTATTGATGTTGAGTTATCTGTGCAGAAGATGGCTCAGATTGGGCTAAATACTGCAAAGGTTGCTGCTGAGATTGGTAAACGTATTAAGGGTGTTGCAATTAAGGCTCAGGGTGATGTGCTTGCAGTAAAGCTTAAGGAAAAAGAAGGTAGGAATGTGAATGAGGTGTATAAGCTTAAGGAAAAGATGCGTGATGTGTATTTAAAGGGTATTAAAGGTATTACGCAGGTGCTTCCTGTGAAGCGTAAGGATGAGTATATTGTGATTACATCAGGTTCAAATCTGGAAAAGGCATTTGAATTAGATTTTGTTGATGCAAATAGGACTACAACTAATGATATTTGTGAGATTGCCTCTGTGCTTGGTATTGAGGCTGCTCGTCAGTCGATTATTAATGAGGTGTTTAAGGTTATTGAGTCTCAGGGTCTTAATGTTGATGCTCGTCATGTGATGTTGGTTGCAGATACCATGACTGTGAATGGCTCTGTTAAGGGTATTACAAGGTATGGTGTTGTGTCTGAGAAGTCTTCAGTGCTTGCTCGTGCATCATTCGAAACGCCAATTAAGCATGTAATTGAGGCTGCATTGCATGGTGAGGTTGATATGCTTACTTCAGTTGTTGAGAATGTGATGCTTAATCAGATGATTCCTGTTGGTACTGGTTTGCCTGCATTGGTGATGAAGTCTGGCAAAAAGAGTAAGAAGGAGTAATGGTTTAGCTAAATCTTCTTTTTTATTTCCGCTTGTTGTAATATATAAAATATGGATTATATCAAATCACTTTAATTATAGGATATTTTTCCAAGGTTAAAGTGATTTGATTTCT
>CAZQZJ010000036.1:0-10392 GCA_964597775.1 uncultured Methanosarcinales archaeon | reverse complement strand
GAGCACCATCTTTTTTCATTTGCTGTACTCGCAATTTCATATCCTCAAGCACATTCATAAACGCAATGTATGCTTCATATGGAGAATCATACGGATTAAAGTACTTATGCACATCTCCATCAGCAAACCACTTAGTGCACATATAATAAAAATGATCTGAGGTTGTAAGTCTGCGCCAATCACGAATCAAGATTTCATCACCAGAATTTATCACATCATCCTTTATAGAATATAACAATGCGATTGCTGTTTGCTGCATCTGATTACCCAACCAGGCTGACGTATCCCTTTCTACATCAGCCCAAGATATTGGATTATGCACATCAATTGCACCACCACTTAAGCTTGACATAGCTAGATCAGACGGATTCAAAAATCTTATACCTTTTTTAAAGAGTTCACCAGGAAGAACCTTCAAAAACTCAAATATCCCTGTTTCTTCCCACTGATGCTCGCCAAATGTTTCATAATCCATAAACAGATTCACACTATCACCAGACTGCATATTAATCCAGGATGCAAACTTTCCAGCAGTCAAAGGATACTCAACCCAATTCTTATCTGAAAAACGAAAAGCAATATCATCTGAAAGTTTATAATTCTTTAGCAGCACCCTAATCTTAGACCCAAGCTTTGATGTATAAACAAGATTTGGCGAGCGGCCTTGCAATACCTGATCTGCACCTTCAGCCAAAATCGCAGAATACCCCATATTCTGCACGTGAAACGCAAGTTCATTACTATAAATAAGCTCAGTGTTTCTAAAAACACGAGGCATAACACCAAAATAGTGAAACATTGCATCATGATGCATATCAACCTGATCCTTAAACTCATTCCTATCAAAAAGATACGACAGGGAATGATAATATGTCTCGCCTAAGAACTCCACTGATCCAGTACACGCCAACTTCTTAAAACTATCCAACACCTCAGGAGCATACTGCTCAAATTGCTCAAGCGCAGTACCAGTAATAGAAAACGCAACCTTAAAGCGACCTTTGTACTTGCGAATAAGATCTAAGAGCAACCTATTTGCTGGAAGATAAGATTTTGCAGCAACCTTTTGCATCACCTCTTGATTTTTCACATCATCAACATAGGATACTCCTGCTCCAATATCAAAAATCGAAAAACGCCTAAGCCTGTATGGCTGATGCACCTGAAAATAACAACACACACTAGTCATCGTTGCCTCATCCCTATTACCATTACCCACCAACTCCTATACGTTTGTACACACCAATTATCTTTTTTGCAGGAGCATCAATACCAAGCCCTTGCACTTGCACTGCACCATTTCTTCGCAACTCACTTTGCAAAGCTTTGTAACGCAACACACCAACAATCCTATCTGCAATGCCACGCACATCCCAAAAATCAACACGCAATGCATGATCCACAACCTCTGAAACCCCACTTGTCTTAGAAATAATAATCGGCGTGTTATTCTTAAGAGCCTCTAGACCAACCAAACCAAATGGCTCACTTACTGAAGGCATCACATACACATCTGCCATCTGATACGCCTTTGCAACATCCTCACCCCTCAAAAACCCAGTAAAGGAAAATCGACTTGCCAAACCAAGCTGCGCAACACGATTAATCACTTGACCCATCATATCACCATCACCAACCATTACAAACCGCGCATTTGGCACAAACCTAAGCACATGACAAGCAGCCTCAACAAAATAATCAGGACCCTTTTGCACAGTCATCCTGCCTAAAAAAAGCACAATCCTCTCATTTTTTGATAATGGCGAACAAAACCTGGATTTAGACTGATATACCTCATGATCAATTCCCCAATGCACAACTGAAATCTTAGCAGCATTGACACCATAATGCAACATTATCTGCTTCTTCATATAATTACTAATCGTCACAATATGATCAGCAGAATCAAGACCCTCTTCTTCCACACGCCTAATATACTCATTTGGCTTACCACCAGTACGATCATACTCTGTTGCATGCACATGAACAACAAGCGGCTTTTTTGACTTCTTCTTAGCATTAATCCCTGCCTTAAAAGCCATCCAATCATGAACATGAATCACATCATGATCTTCAGAAGAAGCAATTTGTGAAGCAGCTTCTGTATATCTAGCAATCTCATCAAAAAGATTCTGACCATACACTGTATGCAATGGATTACGAGACTTCCAGGTTTGATATACTAATAGATACTGCTGCTCAGACATGTAGGGTGTAAGCAATGTCTCTACTCTTTGAATCAAGATCTTTTGAGCATCAGCTCCCATAATCTTAGCATAAGGAGAAGACGCACCTTGTGGTGCATGCGGCATCACAAAGGTAATCTGCACACCATTTCTGCACAGACCCTTAACTAGATCCTGGCAAGCCACACCAAGACCGCCTGCAACAAATGGTGGGAATTCCCAGCCAAACATCAACACCTTCACCTATTCACCTCTTAAAAAACAGGCTGCTCCTGTTTTTTGGATTATATTTGTGATACCTTATTTCACATCTTTATGCTGCCTTGTTACATACTCACGACCATGCTCACTGATCTCAAAGATTTTCACATACGGAGAATCAAAGATCTTCTCAACAAAACCCTTACCAGTAAGAAAAATCAGATGATTATCAACAGTCTTCCAATTAATACCAGTCTTAAGAGATATATCATTGACTGTTTTACGACCACCAAGTAGGATGGTAAGAATTGAAAACCTTAGATCTGAGAATCTTCGCTTCAGAACCATGCATAATTTCATTCATCTTCTCCTTTTTAAATACTCCCTATTATAGTTAGAACTCACACCGTATTATAGGCATATTATCTTGCTATTAAGAACTTTGAATAAAGAAATTGCCTGAAAACTGACCATCCCACCCTTTGCTTTGCTCACTCCGCAGCAACCTGCGTGGTATTGGTCAGTTTTCTCGCTTCGCGACACACAATTTCTAATTTTAGAATCGTGTTGTGCAACCGTAGCAGAGCTGTGGGGGTATTGAACCCAATTCTGAAATAACCCCCTTGTTGCGTTGGGGTTTTCAAAGTTCTCTATGCATCTTCTACATCGATAACGAAGATGAATTTCTAGCTAATTACCAAAATAAAAAATCCCAACCTGGGCAGAGCCCAGGGGTATTTGTCAAAAGTTCGCACCCACCACAGTGATCGCGCTGCTGTGCTCAACATCAATGACATGCTAGTCCTGCTGGACTCTGGGCGCTCACAAGTGAACTTTTGACTCCCGAATGGAACCGGTGTCCGAACCACCTGTGAGGACACCGGTGAAATGAGTGCATTTAATCTCAAATAGGTAAATATATCCGATGCAGAGCATCGTGGTATGAACCCATTTGAGAAATCGAATCCGCAGTGAAAATAGGCAGATTTATATTAATCCCAAACCAAAGAATTTTCTATGTTGCGCAAGAAACCATCTTTCCAGCACAGATACTATCTAAGCCTTGTAATGCTGGTCAGCATAATAATGGTCATGTTTCTTGTCTGGGCTCAAGCCCAATCATCGCCTATACCAGGACATTCTGCAACAGAGATTGGACCTGGCTCATTTGCAAGCGGAGACTACCGCATCACAGGAAATCTCAATGTAACATCCAATGTGCTTGTTACAGAAAATGTGTCTGCAAAGAATCTCAACATCTCAGGAAGCCTGAGTTCTGGAGGATCTGTTATCACAACAAATATCAACATCAGTAGCTATGCCTGCCTGCATCTTGGAAACCTGACTTCCAATGCCAGTAATGCTGTAACATACAGAAACCAGTCTATTTCAGCACCTGGCTGCATGTTTGGACCAAGCCCAAGCTGTAGTTTTTGGATTGCAGGACGCAACCTAGATGGTGGTGTTATGGCAATGGGGAGATTCGTGAACGCCACGTTACTTCAGCGATCTGATACTGCATGGATATCAATGGTAACTGGATATAACGTTGTTGTTGCAAATCTTTATGTGGGATTTGGAGTCATAGGAAACGGGCAATCAGAAGAAATTGTGGCAATATCTAGTACAACAGCCGGTGGTGGGCGCTGCAGTATTAATGATGACGGAGATGGTGGAAGCAATACAATCGAGCTTATTACCTCAGCATCAGGTAGTGGTAATGCGCGCTGCGACTTTTACGTGTGCCCTTAGAACTTAAGAATAGTCTCCTTACACTTTATATAATGGTACACACACCTGTTTTTACATGCAAGCAAAATACATACTTCTCATCATCGCACTACTTGCCATTGGCTGGTGGACTACCAGATTCATAAACCAACCCCAAACAAATATTGTCGTCAACATGCGTCTTATCCCAATCACAACAGAACTACACTTATCACAACTCCTAATCTTTGATATTGGACTACGCACAACAACACCTATACAAGTCAAAATCATCTCAGACCTGTACTCTACAGAAAACAAACAAAGCTATTTCTCACTCCCTGACAATTTCACCATCTCCAAAAACATGACCAAACGATACAAAATCTCCCTACCATCTGCAGTAACACCAGGAACATACACACTACGCTCACTCCTACTTTATAATGGCAAAAAAATCCTTGCATCAACACCAATCTTTATCAAACCCTTGCCACGCGCACCAATCCCTGCACCAACCCAAACAAAACCTGAACCAGTACACACCAATATCACACCACCAACACAAACTCCCATAACCAAAATACCAGAAGAAATAATCAAAGCCTGTCCAGAAGAACAAATAGACTTATGCGTATCAAATCACGCAATCAAAACCAACACATCAACACTCTGCACTGCAATTAGCGACACCAACATCCGCGACAACTGCTACATCACCTTTATCGAAGAAGGAGCATTAGACCTGTGCCAACACATCAATTTTCCAGAATTCAAAGCATACTGCACAGCACTCCTAACCAGCCAAACCATCCCTGCACAAGCAATGCCAATAGAAGAAACACTAATCCTAGAATCCACCACTCAAAATCTGGTATACAGCATTGAGGTTATCGAATAATATTTAAACAAGACAAGGCATATACCCAATATGACAAAAGCAACTGAACTTCTTACCACCACATACATCTCAATTAATGCAGAGGATCACCTTACTACACTAATTGGCAAACTAAAAACACGAAAAGAAAACCTCGCAGTAGTCATTGACAAAGGAGTATACATTGGCATGATCGACAAACACAAATGGATAAAAATACGCCTGGATGCATCAGAAGCAAAGGTTAAACACTATATTACCAAAGCACCACAACTACATCCTGACACTGAACTTGAAGAGATTGCACGCCTTATGTACACTGCTGACATACACACCCTTCCTGTTATCGAACACAACCACATCATCGGCGTAGTATGCGCACATGATGTTATCAAAGCTGCTGAAAAATACCTTAACACAACCAGACTTGATGAAGTATCAACCACAACACTTATCACCACCAACACCAGTGATTCTATTAGCAAAGTCATTAACACACTACGCACACACCACATTGATAGACTCCCTGTTATTGATACAAAAGGAAAACTTGCCGGGATTGTAACAAGCATAGACATACTTGAAAAATACTTCTGCTTTCCACCAGTACGACAAGGAAGCACTGGACGACGAGGAGCAGCAGCAGCACCAACAAAAGAGATTCACACAGCAAAAATAACAATTGAAAATGAAATGACACGAGACGTCATCACAGTAGGATTAAACCAGCCTATCAAAAAAGTTGTGGAACTATTTACAACAAACCACATCTCATCTGTTATCATCACTGATGCCAAAGAAAATCCATGCGGCATCATCACAATCAAAGACCTGCTTGGAGCTATTACTAAAAAATGAAACAACACATCACACTCCTCCTGCTTCTCCTGGTTTTAGCATGCAGCAACAAACAACCACCAAACCTTACAATACAACGATCGCTCCTAATGCAAACATCCATAACAGAAGAACAAACAATAGATGCTGGAGAATACATCTTATACAACCTTAGCATCACCAACATGGGAAAAAACGAAACATTCAACATTGCAATCGAAACCCGCATTGTAGAAAAAGACACAGGACTTGTGATACAACGCCAAAACGAAAAACAAACCATTAATCGAAACCTTCACATACCCCGCAGCATCCAAATCCCAACTAACACACCAAATGGCATATATGAAGTAAGAGAAACAGCAAGCTTTGATAATGGAGCAGAAGAAACACACTTTCTTATCAATATCAAAGCACAACCAAAAAAAAATAGCGCTGAAACAAACAAAACAACAACCACCACACCAACAGCCAGCGCCATAATAGACACCACACCAACTATCAAACAACCTGAAAAACCAAAACCAAACAACATCATCATCAATATCACCATTGAAAACTACACCTTTAGCCCACAATTTGTCACTATCAGCCCAGGAACAACCATTAAATGGATTAACAAAGAACGATCAAGCCAAAGCGTCACTGGAGTTGGATTTGACTCTGAACCACTTGGAATCGACGACACATTCAGCCACACATTCTACAAAGTACAACACATCAGCTACGGATCAACACTCTCCCCAGCATGGGGAGAAATCATCATCAAAAACATGACTGTACAAGAAAAGGATCCGTTAAAAGAATTTTTTGAAAACAACTAACGCCCAATAGATTTATTAAGAAGAATTCTATAAAGAGACATAATGCCAAAAAAGAAAAATGGTTCATTCGATGGCCGTATTTTACCAACTATTCTTGAATTTAATACCAGCATGGACAGCCAGCTCACATCAAAAGCTAACTTTCTCTTTGGTGCAGCAACAGCAATACTCTTCTACTCCCTAAACCAAACGCAACACAACAAAGAATTAAACATACTTATCCTTGTTGCAGGAAGTTTTGTATCTATGATTTCAGCAATGATGGTAGTCATGCCACGACCTGGGATCTTCTCACGAAAAGAGAGAATCAAGGACGATATTTTCTATTACAAAAACATATGCGCCTATTACACACGAAAAAATTATTTGAACTACCTAACCAATCTTCCTAACGACGACCCACAAATTGCCAAAGCCTATGCAAACCAGATCTACACAATAGCCACATACATCCTTCCCTACAAATTCAAACTCATCAAAATCTCTGGATGGACACTACTAGGATCAATAATCACCTATGCAATTACCACAAGTATACTCACCTCTTTATTATAGGTTCGAGCTTAAGCTGGCAGCCCAACTTTTCTACTGAATCGAAAATTCACACACTATAAATAATACCAAAAAAGCTCCATATGCATGAGGTGCTGGATCATTTTATTCCTACTACTTAGCACCAGCTGCAATCCACCACAACACACACCCTCTTTTCTAAAATACAACCAACAACCAGCACTAGCTAAGACACAACAAACAGAACAAAACCAAACAACACAACACCACAACACACCAACAGCACTACTCACCACCACACAACCAATCTCTACAACCAACCCCCCACAACCATCACCAGATCAACCTCACCAGCAACAACATATCATTGAACTTCGCGACAACCAACTCTTACCAACAGAACTCACCATCACAGAAGGAGAGTATATAACATGGGTAAATCGCGACGACACATCACACCGAATCTCAGGAGCAGGATTTCACTCACCAACATTAGGTTGGTCAGAATGGTATCGTACACCATTTCCAACACCAGGAACATACCCTTATCAATGCGAACTTCACCCAAACCTTATCCACGGTATCATTCATGTCATACCTGCAACACCAGAATTTACTCCTACTGATCCAGAGATTCACATCATCAACATTACTGAATATGGATACCAACCAAACACGCTCATTATCCAAACAGGAGGCGTAGTTCTATGGATCAACAACCACCCAAAATCATCAACAAGTGTTTCAGGAGCAGGATTTGAAAGCAAAGCCATACGATCACAAGGTAGATTCTTTCACCAATTCAACAAATCAGGAATATACCCATATGGATCAACCCACCAAAAAAACTTCTACGGAAACATCACTGTAATAAAAATGAAAGACTAAGATTATCGTACTTGTTTAGCTCCTCTTAGAAGGCAGGAGCGCTGGCTTATTTTTGCTTGCGCAAAAATGGGACGTCGCTCGCACTTCATATCACTATGCTAAGAAATCCTCCTCCATGGAACCTCGTCGGATTTGCGCATTACATTAAAACAGTGCTCGCATCTTGACGTCCCACGCCAGCGCTCCTGCCATATCTATGGAGCTAAAAAAATACAGATTATCTTTTCCTATGCTTTTTTACAGGAGGCAAAACTGGAACAATCTCCTCCTCAACATGATACGCATCCCACACAATCCTCAACCCAGCAATAACCAACAACACTGCAACTCCACCCAATACCCAAGGCAGATACTGCACATACTCAGACTGCATTACAGCCTCTTGCTTGACTAGAGGGGTTGGAGGAAGAATTGGTTGGAGAAGATCTGAATCAACAACAACAGCAGGAGCAAGCGGCGGACTAACCACTTTATCAGAAATATCAGCATCAACAAAATCATCAGACTTAACAACCCCTACTGGTTGCGAAACCTTTGAAACCACCTGCACATCCTCAGCACCTGGCATTGGCACAGACACCACAAACTGCTTTGCATCAAGCAAATACTGATCATCACCAGACGGATCAAAATTCTTATTCTCAAAAGCATAATGCGTATACAACTCAACACTAAATGGAATAGAACCAGTACTTAATGCAGGCACATCAAAAAACACATCAGTCATTGCATAACCAGGCAATGAAACTAACTTTTTTAGAGTAGTCTCAAGCAACGGAGATTTTAAACGCAACTCAACAAGCCTACCAAGACCAACATTATTCACACGCACAATCAAAGGAATAACTCCTTTAAATGAAACAGCATCAGGCTTTTTAACACTCTCAATCCTGGTTAAAAAACCCTTTCGCACTGTAACTGGAATCTCAATATGATCAAGCTGCATATTTGTACCTGACCCATCCTTACGACCAGATAACACAAAATTCAACACATACTCTCCTGGAGCAACATGAGGCTTAATCGTAAACCTCCACTGCTGCGGCACATCATCAACAAGCTTGCCACGAATAATATCAGGAGGAGTTACCTCACCCAAAACACTCCCTCCATTCTTTCCATAACCTTCCATCTGACTACTACCCAACTCAAAACCCTTAGTCTGCAACTCAAGATTAAACTTTGAACGCTCAGAACTACCAGCAAACGAACCACCAGCACTCATAAGCTCTGCCACAGCCTCATATGCATTATCTGAAGACATTGTATCAGGAACAAGCACATCCAAAATCCCTGCACTCCTCACTGGTGTCAAAGCAAAATCAGGAATATACACAGAATCAACAAGCACATTCTTATACATCAAATTCAAAAAAATACCTCCACTACGATCAAACTGCGAAGCACCCCTATGCTGCCTTTGATTACCTGCAATCTCTTTATAATCTGTGCGAACCACCTCACCATATCTTACCAACAAGGTATGAATCGGCTGTGTCACATCAAGCAAACGCGAAACCTCAGTACCATCCTCAAGCTGATACTTATCCTTACTAGGAAGATACACACCCTCCTGCACAATCTCTGTACTAAAACTCGCATCAACAACCCCAGTATTCTCCACTACCATATACGCATTATACAAAATATTCTGCCTTGTACTCATCACCTTAGGAAACCTCCAACTCACAATTTTTCCATCAACCCACAAACTCACCTGAGCAACAGCCACATTTCCATACGAATACACCTTAGAAAAACCCTCAAGCTCCACCATAATCTTCCCAGGAAGCACCAAAGGCTTACGAGTGGTAATCGGAGACGAAGCAAGAATAACACCCTTGCGCAACACAGTCACAAAGGCAGACTTACTTACAGAATCAACCTCATCAAACCTCACCAGAAATGGACCAATACTCTCAGAAAAACCCTCAGAAAACTTCACCTTCTGCGGATCCCACACAGCAAACACTGAAGGAACTATACCTAGCAACATGATAACAACTATCACATGCAGGATACGCATATCACACCTCTATAATACACGTTTTAACACCCACGACAGTTTATATACTTTTCGAGTAAAAAAAAATCGTGTATAGTACCGTAATTGGTTAACATTCCGATGGAACTTTTTCTTTATTAAGTGCGCTGGGAACTTGGGGGAGTATTCTGGCTACAAATGAGGTGCACTTAGGAATAGGTAAAACGTTAACTGAATTCGATACTAAACAAACTCATTTACAAGCAGCAACATATAAATATGTCAAATAAGACGAAGAATTAAACATACAAAATATAGAGGTTGTCTTGGGATGAAAAAAGTGATAGGTATTATGAGTATCAGTATACT
>CAZQZJ010000035.1:0-10853 GCA_964597775.1 uncultured Methanosarcinales archaeon | reverse complement strand
ATGTTTCAAGTATTGCTGGTGTGTTTGGCACAAATGGCTTATTTTTTAATGGGACGAATGCTGTGGTGGTTGTGAATCATTCACAGGTTTTTAATCTGTCTGGGAATTTCACTTTTTTTGCATGGATTAACACGTCTAGTGTTGGTAAGACAAATCAGTATGTATTAAGTAAGCATGAGCATACTAGCATGCCTAGTTTTGCTGTGTTGGTGAATAATTCTCAGGTTTCTTGTTTGGTTGGGAATGTGACAGGGATGGTTGGTGTTGCTGGTGCTGGTCTTGTTGTAGATGGACGATTGTATCGTGTTGGTTGCGTGTATAATAGTACAACACTTGGTGTTATTGTTGATGGAGATATTAGAAGTACAACTGCATCTGGTGGTGCAGTTAATATTACTGCAAACACATTTTATATTGGTAGTGTGAATGGCACTGGAAACTTCTTTAACGGAACCATTGATGAAGTAGAGTTGTATAATCGTCCTTTTACTGTTGATGAGATTAATCAGAGTTATCTTCGCGGTTTCCCTGTATTTGGACTTAACACCTCCAAATTCGGAGCAAATGATTCATTAACTTTCCAACTAGAACCAATTCAGTTTGATGGAACAGCAGGTACGCCTTTGAATTCATCAACAGTAAGTACAACAGTTGCTTCTTCTGATTCAACTGCTCCTACTGTTGTGAATGTGACTCCGAATGGTACAAAGTTTGTTCAGAATGCTACTGTGAATATTACTGCGAATGTGACTGATACATTATCAGTTGATACTGTTTTTGCAAATATTACCTTACCAAATGGTTCCACGCGTCGCCTTACCATGGCAAATGCATCAAGTACAATCTATAGAACTAACTTTAGCGAAACAAGCTTGAATGGCACTTATAACATAACAATTATTGCAAACGATACTGTAAATAATATTGGCACTCTTGGTGGTGCAAATTTTTCAGTGAATTCATCTCCTGTCGTAGCTCGTGTGAATATCACGCCATTTACTCCTAATAGTTCGACTTCTGTTGCAGGAGTGTGGAATTTTACTGATGCTGATAATGATGTTGAGAATGGAAGCACCTGGACGTGGTTTGTGAACAGTACAGAGATGTGGCGTGATGCTTCTTTAGTTGGATTCTGGAAACTTGATAGCAATGCCCTTGATACTTCTACGCGTGGTAATAATGGTACAATTACACGCGCAGTGAACCTCTCGTCTGGAGGTCTGATCAAAGGCTCATTTAATTTCAATGGCACGCAGAATGGTGGATCAGTTGATATGGGTGATGTGCTTGATGATGTGTTCACTGCCACAAATGCTACGTTTAGTATTGCGACGTGGGTGAAAATGAATGGATCAGCTGCGCAATTTCAGTTTTTTGTGAGCAAATTTGCTGACGGTTTGGTTTCCGAGTCGCAGCGCCAGCTCTTTTTGGCAACAAGTAGCGGGACTCTTCCGACAAATATTAGTTTTGCTTGGTATGGTGGATTGGGCACCTCAGAAACTGTATGGCATACGACTGCCTTTAATATTCAACCAGCTGAGTGGGTTCATGTTGCAGTGACTTATAATGGTTCATTGGCAAGATTCAATAAGACTCAAATTTATATTAATGGTTTAAGAGATCCTGCTCCGAATGACACAGCCAGATCTTCAGGAAACCCAGCTAATATACCAAATGGAAACGCTTCCTTAGCACTTGGTTCGTCAATGAATTCAGGACGTACACAAAGTGCATATAATATGAATGGAACAATTGATGAAGTTAGGATCTATAATAAGACACTAACTTCTGAAGAGATCACTAATCTGTATTGGATGATGGATTATGGTTCTTCTGAAAAGGATGCAAAGGGCACTCCTGCGCAAGACATCCCGATTGCTGCTTGGCATTTTGATGATGCAGCCACTTCAACTTCAATGTTTGATTTCTTTGGGGATAGTATTGGTGTGATGAGTAATGTGTCGCGTGTTAGTGGTATGTTTGGCACAAATGGCTTACAGTTTAATAGGACAAATGCTATGATTGTGGTTAATCATTCACAAGTGTTTAATTTGTCTGGGAATTTCACGTTTTTTGCATGGATTAATGACACTGAGGGTGGGAGTAATATGTATGTGCTAAGTAAGCATGAGCATTCTACATTGTCAAGTTTTGCTGTGTTAGTGAATAATTCTCAGGTTTCGTGTTTGGTTGGGAATGCAACAGGGCTTGTTGGAGCAGTTGGCGGTGGTCTTCTCGGAACTGGAACATGGAATCAGATTGGTTGCGTGTATAATAGTACAACACTTGGTGTTATTGCTAATGGCGAGATTAGGAGTACAACTGCCTCTGTTGGAGTGTTGAATGTTACTGCAAATGCATTGTATCTTGGCAGTGTGAATGGCACTGGAAACTTCTTTAACGGAACCATTGATGAAGTTGAATTGTATAATCGTCCTTTTAGTGTTGATGAGATTAATCAGTCGTTCAGACGCGGCTTCCCTCTCTTTGGTCTTAACACGTCGCGATTCGGTGCTAATGACAGTTTAACATTCCAGATTGAAGCATTGCAATACGATGGAACAGCAGGAACACCAGTCAATTCAAGTACAGTGACTACAACACTACTGCCTCCTCCAGTCATCCTGAATGTGACACCAAACGGCACATCATTTTCAGCTAATGGCACGATCAATATCAGTGCAAATGTGACTGATGATGTAAGTGTTGACACAGTGTTTGCTAATATTACCTTGCCAAATGGATCAACGCGCAGGATCACGATGTTAAGTATTGGTAACTTATACCGTACAAACTTTAGTGAAACTGGTACAACTGGATTATATGATCTGACTATTATTGCTAATGATTCCTCAGATACTACTGCAACTGCTACTACAAATTTCACAATTACCGAGGCGCGCTGTGATAATCTTACTGCAAGTAAAAACCTTACTGGAAGTGCAAGTACAGCAGGTACATGCATGCAGGTCAATGCAAATAATGTAGTGGTAGATTGTAATGGCTTTTCAGTTACTGGAAGTGCTGCTGCTGCTGGTATTAATGCAAGTGGCAGAAGAAATGTGACAATTCAGAATTGTAAGATTCTTAACTTTAGTATTGGTATTGATCTTACTGATTCAAATAACAGCGTGATTGCCAATTCAAGTATCTTAAACACAACAACAGGAATCTTGTTAAGAAACATCTCTAATATTAGTATCAGGGATAATATCTTTGGCAATACAACTACAGCATTATGGTTTGTGAGGTCAAGCGGTATAATCATCAATCAAAGCTTTGGAAATATCCTTGGTGAGTCATTGCATGTGAGTGATGGCTTAGGTATTATCATTAACACAACGATTTTTTCAGCTAATGTGACTTTGGAGAATCTGACAAGTAATGCTTCGCAGATTATTTATATGACAACAGTGGATTTGACAAATCATACTAATTTTTCCTTGCTTGTTGATCTGAGGACTAATTTTGCGCTTGCAAACGCAACCCAGGCTCCACGATTGAATCGTAGCGCTGTTATCAGATTTAACTCCTCTACTGCATCTGGCACAACACCACTACGTGATGCTAATGATAATGGCGTGTTTGTGAGATGTCTACCAAGTATTTGCACAACACTCTCTACCTCAGGTGGGTTTGTTGTGTTTAATATCTCTGGATTCTCAACCTATAAGCTTGGCTCACTTGCAAATATAAGCAATACTCCTTCAGGATTTAACATAACTGATGTTAATGGCAATGTGATTACAGACTTTGAATCAGGAACAACAGTGCAGCTTCGCAATGGTTCAAAGCGACTTATCGAGTTTACTATCCTTAATGGAACTAATTTGTCATATCTAAGTGTATCTCAAAATGCTACTGCTGCTGCAATAAGTGGCTGGAATCAAACAGTTAATGTATCATCTACACACGCCTTGTTCATTCCAAATAACAACCAAGGCGCAGGAATATTTATCTGTCCAAATGCCTTTTTAATATCCCAGGTTACAAAGGGTTGTGCTAATGAGGTTGCATTTACCTCATCTCTTCCTCAAACACTTAATACAGCTGCAGGTACAGTAACTGTTTCAATTGATGGAAGCGATTACAAGATTTCTGGGCTTAACCAATCTGGTGGTGGTAATAATCCAACTCCTGCTGGCCTTGCTAATGCAAGTGATGTTGCTGGTGCACAGATTACAGTGAATAAAAGCGAACGCTTTAACGGCACTGCTGCTGGTGTGACTGTTACGCAAGGTGGTAATACAACCCAGATTAATTTCACAACAAATATTAGCACAAATAAGTGGACTGGATTTTATGGGAATACAAGTGGTAGCACAATCCTAGGCGCAGGCAAACAGTCATTCTTTGACTTTGGAAATGTGACTCCTCTTTTTATAGCAATTACTCAGGATATCAACTTTAATTTTGTTAATATTAGAGCAGCTAATACATCTCTTATTGATAAGCACTTTAGCTTTAATGAGAATGATACAGACTCAGCTAACAAAACATTTAACGCCTCAGGTAAAAAGATTGCAGGAATCACAGGAGTTCCTTTTGCTATTCTTCAAAGTGGTGCATGGTATTCAGGAGTCTTTGATAATAGTTCTGCAAACAACAGCATTGGTGATCCACGCTTTTATGCCTTTGGTGTTGAGGTAAATGCATCCCAAACAGACTTTGCAGGCGGAACAAGTGACTTTGAACTCCTTGTTGGTACCAATGCAACAAGTGATAATAGCAGGAACACAGTTTACTTCTTTATGGATATACAGTAAAAAATCTACAACTCACTTAAAGCAACCTCTACTTTTTCTACTACATTTTTTGCATTATCCAACAAATCTTTTAGTAGTTTTTCATTTACAGTTGTTTCTGTTCCATATTGAAATTCTTCTCTCAATGATTTTGCATCTTTTGATGTCATCTGTTCTGTTGTTCTGATAAATGCCATATCTTTTAAGTCAAGATTAATCTTTTCTTTTTCTATTAGATATTCAACTGCATTTATTGTACATTCATGATTTTTTGATTCGTAGCCCATCTTGAAAAGTATTGATAACAATGAATGATACATTGCATAATATGATTGTGATACTCCCCAATTACTAAAGCCTCCTTGAATATTATAATCAGCAGCTTTTAGATTATGCTTAGCTTTCTTGATGTGCTCTTCAGAAAGTTTGTCGTTAGGTTTTATCTTACTCATTCTTGTTTTTTTGGATAAACACCAATTTAGCTTTTCCTCATAAATTGACATTTTTTCTTACCTCCAAAAATTCACTTTCTCCTTTAAGAACAACCCCATTTTTTATCATATCCAATATCGACTCCTTTTTTTGTTCAATCTCTTTTATTAAATCATCTTTTTTTAATATTAAAGGAACCACTGGTTTTGTTCTTACTTTTGAAATATCAAGACAAAAGGTATTCACTTTTTTTATTTTATTTGTAACAAATAATACATCAACATCATTAAAATTATTTCCTTTGAGAATCGAGCCAAAAAGAATTATAAAGTCAACCTGTTTAAACCTTATAATCTCATCTGCATAAACCTTTGCATATCCTTTAAGGTTCCTTTTTTCTCCTAAAAGAAGTAATTCGCATAACCTTATTGTTTCGTAATTATTAAGATCCAATTTATAATGTGAAGCATTACTAATATCTTTTTTTAGTATAATCTTATTCTTCTCAAGCTCTCTTAAAATCTTGAATGCACTGCCTACACTGATATTATTTAATTTGGAAATCTGATTAATATTATATCCTAATTCAGCTATATTCTTCAAAAGGAACAATACTATTTTTTCAGTATTTTTTGGAATCATGTTTCAATAAAAGTGAATAATTATTCAATAATAATGAATAATATATAAAGTTTTGCTTTTTGGTTGTTAAAAGCATATTCAGGAAGTCATGGAATAAAGGCATTGAAATCTAATAAATTATCTTGAACATTTGTTTAAGTTCACCGCAAGGCGAACATTAAACAAATGTTTCTCCGTCGATATTTTACAAAAGCTTTATATACTAGAATATGTGGAATCCTGGTTTAGGTGGTAGGTGGATGTGTAATTACTATTTTGTTCATTCTAAGTGCATGTCCAGGGAGTTTGCCCAATGAGAAAAGGGCTTACTTGGCATGGCAGAAGAAAAGGTTTGCCAGTTCTAGATAGGCTTCCTCACAGGGCGCATTGGCAGTTTGCTTTGGTAGTAGTTCTTATCGTGCTTTCTTTGTTTCGTCCTGGTGGTTTAACAGGCTTAATTATTAGTGATGATACAACAATTGAGTCTGATTTGCATTGGCAGCAAAATACAACAATTCTCGTACACAAGGATGAACCAATTGCTATCAATTTATCATTACATGTTCGTGCAAATAAGAGTTTGACATTTATCACTACCACAACACCAAATTTAATTATTGGAATCGACGCTGATATACTCAAGATTTCACCACTACCTGGTTTTATAGGAGTTGAAAATATTTCCCTTACAATTTCTGATGGTGTTGGTATTACAAAGATTCCTTTGATGATTGATGTTGTGCCTGGTGTGTCAAGTCAGGATTTGTTGGTTTCAAATAGTCCTATCCCCCTGGATTCTCGTGTGGTTGATGCATTATATCAAATTGAGGCTGTACCAGTTATGGTATCAATAACTGATTCCTTTGATCACACACCATATACAGAATATGATGAGGTTATGATTGCTGATAGTGTGTTACCTGAAGTCTATGATCTTGCAAATCTGACTCTTGGTACAAATCTATTCACTGCAATGATTACCCAACGTGGTTTGTATACCTTGCTTAGTGATGTAAGAGTGCAGGGTATTGGTTATGGTGACTCTCAAGGGTATAGTGATAATCAAACAAGCATTACTACAGCAAAGCCTCAAGAGTCTGTTGCCTCAACTGCTGTGATCTTAGAACAATCCCCTGATTTTAGTATTCTTGTTGTTCCTTCTGCATTTCGCGTTAATATCACGCCAAGACCTATTAATTTTTCCCAAGATGCTGCTGGTGTATGGAATTACACTGATGCAGAAAATGATGCTGAAAACGCAAGTGTATACCAGTGGTTTATCAATCAAACAGAAGCATGGAGGGATGCTGGACTTTTGGGATATTGGAGATTTGATAGTAATGCATTGGATCAGATCGGCAACAGCAACGGAGCTGAAATTAATATCACCAACACATCAGGAATCATTCGCACTGCATTTTCTTTTAATGGTACAAATCAATTTGTGTTAGCAGGAAACCATACAAGTTTTAACACTGGTTTTCCAAACATGACCATTTCTGCATGGATCAAAACAAATGGAACACAAGGTAACGGAGGTTCGCCATATTCAAGCATTCTTAAAAAAGGAGCTAGCAGTGCAATCGAGTTGTTTGTAGGTGGATCTTCTAGCGAGAGCAACAAGCTTGGGCTTAGAACACCAGATGGAGTTGTTATGAGCACAACATTTGTTACTGATAATAAATGGCATCATGTTGTAGGCACAAGAAACACTATCAACTTCAGCGTCTATATAGATGGTATACTAAGCAATACTACAACAGCATCAAGTACGCCAATACTAGGCAACACAAACCTAACCATAGGCAGAGATTCAGAATCAAACGCCAATTTTTTTAATGGAACAATTGATGAAGTTAAATTCTTTAATCGATCACTTTCTGCAACTGAGATAGCTAACGAGTATCAGATGATGTTTTATGGTCAGACAGAAAAGGATGCGTCTGGCACTCCTGCTCCTGATATTCCTCTTTCACTCTGGCATTTTGATGAAGGCTCTGGTAGAGAAGCACTTGACTTTTTTGGCGATAATAATGGCACTCTATCAAATGTAGCATTTAGTGGTGGATTATATGGAACAACAGCTGCGTTATTTAATGGTAGGAATTCCTCAATTAATATTAGTGGCTCTGGAAGTTTGCGTTTTGGTGTTTCAAATCCACATACTGTTGAGGCATGGATTACTATTCAAGGTGGGGCAGATAGTACAAATCAAGTGATTTTTAGTCAGGCAAAAGACTCTTTTAATAATGCAGCATACTTGTATCAGATTAGTGGACAACGCTTACTGACAATTTATAATGGTATTACAGAAGCTGCAACCATTAAAATCATCAATAGCTCTGTCACGTATCATGTTGCATTTGTGTGGAATGGCACTAATGTGAGTTATTATGTAAATGGTTCATTTATGAATTCTTCAAGTGTTGCAACTGGTCCTGTTTTATCAACCTTTCCTGTGTTTATTGGTGGGTATCCTGTATCAGATTCCGCATTCTGGTTTAATGGCACAATTGATGAGCTCACTCTTTACAATCGATCCTTAACAGCAAATGAAATCAACCAATCATATAACAGAAATTTCCCACACTTTGGATTATCACGCTCAACATATGGGCTTCGCTCAAATCTGACTTTTGAGATTACACCAAGTGATAATGGTGGTGCCAGCTTTGGTAATGCAGTAAACTCTACGATTCTTTTTGTCGGCCCAAATTCTCCTGAGGCATTTCGCGTTAACATCACAACATTTACACCCAACAGAACACGTTCTGTTGCTGGTGTGTGGAATTATACTGATGCTGATAATGATGTTGAGAATGGGTCTACGTATACATGGTTTATTAATACGACTGAGGTATGGAAAGATGTATCATTGGTTTCGTATTTTCGTTTGGATAACCAGTTTCAGGATGTTGATAATAGGTTTACTGGTAATCTAAGTAGTGGTGGTTCAAGTTCATTGGTTGTTAATACTACTGGTGTGATAAAGCAGGCATTCTTTTTCAATGCAACAAATGGTGGTTATATTAATTATGGTAATAATTCTGCTTTTGCTTTTAGTAATACAAATCTAACTATTATGGCGTGGATTAAGACATCAAGCAGTCAATCTGCTGGTGTTGTGAATCGGTATAATGATGATGGTTCTCCTAATCAATTTGGTTGGAATCTTAATGCCCCAGCAACCTCTGGTGGTAATCGAGATAGTGGGGTTGTTGAGATTGATTTTAGAAATGGTACTTCAGAAATAAAGTCGGTGACAACCAAAACAATTGATGATAATCAGTGGCATCATCTTACTGGCGTGTATTATGGTGCAGGTCGTAATCCAGAGGTGTTTATTGATGGAGTGAATGTTTCGGTTAGTGTGAGTGGTACTCCTTTTACTGGTTTGCCTGCAGTGAATAGTAATTTTACTATTGGTCATAAGATGACTGTTGGTTTTGGCACTGATATGTTTAGAGGGTCTATTGATGAGGTGAAGTTGTATAATAGGTCGCTAAGTTTTGCTGAGATTGCCAATGAGTACCAGATGATGAGTTATGGTTCAACTGAAAAAGACGCTTCTGGCACTCCTGCTCCTGATATCCCAATTGCTGCATGGCATTTTGATGATAACATATCTGGTGTTCGTGCTGATGATTTCTTTGGTGATCATAATGCAACCTTGCTTAATGGCTCAACATTTGGTCCTGGTATTTTTGGAACTAATGGAATTGTTTTAGATGGTATTAATGACTATGCTGCTACTTCGGATTCACAAGCCTTGAACCTAAGTAGATATACAATCATAATGTGGGTGTTACGCAGTGGTCATGGTAGTGGTTTAACTCCAGGCATGATTGCAAAAGGAGGTACAGATAATCGCCCATATAGCATTGGATTAAATAATGAGACACAACAAGGATGCTCATCTTGTGGTTTTAGTGTGTGGTTTGGTGATCTTGAGGCTGATGGTGGAGGAGATTTTTTTTGCAATGCCACAGTTCTTGATCAAAACGTGTTAACCCATATTGCATACACATTTAACGGCACGCATCAACGTACGTACACAAATGGCACACTAATAAAAACCTGTAATCCTGGGCTTGTGGTGTTAGCATCTGATACTAACCCAATTGTTATTGGTAAAGTTGCTGCTAATGATCAGAGTTTTTTTAATGGAACTATTGATGAGGTTGAGATCTATGATCGTGTGCTTTCTCCAGAAGAGATTAATCAGTCATTCCGCAGATCATTCCCTGTTTTTGGGCTTAATTATTCAAGATACGGCCCAAATGATTCTCTTACATTCCAGATTGAGCCTATTCAGTTTGATGGTGCAGTGGGATCAGCAGTGAATTCTACATCAGTTGGTATTGGTGGTTTTTTCCTTCCTGGAGTGCAACGTGTTAATATTACTCCAAGACCAGTTAATTTCACACAAGATGCTGCTGGTGTGTGGAATTATACTGATGTAGACGCTGATATAGAAAATGGAACTCTCTATCAATGGTTTATTAATGGGACAGAAGCGTGGAGGGATTCTAGTTTAGTTGGTTATTGGAGATTGGATAATAATTTCCTTGACCAGTTGGGTATTAGTAATGGTACCTCTCCAACAGACACTGCCACTCCACGAAACACAATAGGACTAATCAGAGGTGCGATGACATTTAACGGAACAACTCAATATATTAATTTCAGCAATGCTAGTAGATTGTCGATGAGGAATAATCTTAGTGTGTCTGTTTGGGTTAATCAAAGAGCTTTTGGAGCATCGCAGCGATATATCAGCAATAATGATGCCTCAGCCTTTAAAACCAATCAAGTGTATGGTCTTGGTTACGGTGTTATACAGGACTCATATTTTTTTGAGATATCGACAAATCCAACAACAGCAGTTGACATTTTTGCTTCTGCACAAAACAGATTTCTAAACACCTGGCACCATATTGCAGGAACCTATGATGGAGCAAATATATCGATTTATTTGGATGGGGCACTATCAGCCTCAGCAGCACAAACAGGCACACTAAACAGCGCAACTGGTAACAGTCTTTTTGCAGGCAC
>CAZQZJ010000034.1:0-11017 GCA_964597775.1 uncultured Methanosarcinales archaeon | reverse complement strand
GAACCACCGGTGAGGACACCCAATGGAATGAGTGCATTTAATATTAAGTTATTAGTATTGCTGGTTTTCCAGGCATTGCGTTTGCTGCTTTTTGATGCGTCTGTGATGTTACAGGTATAATAGTTATTTTGCATCCGAATTCTGATCTTAGATATTCCTGTGAAGATACAAGTGAGAGTATCTCTTCAGTTTGTGTTCCAATAAAAGATGGAAGACGTGATGGATCCTTTACTAATTGTGGTACAATCTTTGAAATATGTTGCGCTACCTTATTGAGAGTGAGATCTGACATGATTGATTTCATAATTGTACCGATATCTCTTGTTGTGCTAAGCTGTTTCTTAAGTATGCTACAAACTGTATATTTCCATTGTTCTGCTACAAAGAGTGTGATTTCAACTGGTTTTTTTATTTTTGCAAGTTTGAGCACTGCCCGTATATCTGTGACTACTCGAATAAGACTTTCTTCAGATGATTCAATGTTCGGCAGTATCTTGTTATCATTATGGTTTGGCCATTGTTGTTCTGCTACAAGTCCCTTGCCTTTGCCTGCTTTCCACATTTCTTCAGCAAGGTGGGGTGTGATAGGCATAAGCATGCGTGCCCACAGATTTAATACTGCTCCTATAGTTACTGTATTCTTCCCTCCACGTTTCAGATACCATTTGATATCCTCATAAATAGAAAAATAAAGTGTTGTTGCTACATCACGAAGTTCATAATGTTCAAATGCTGTGGTTGCTTTGTTTATGTTGCTGTGGATGCGTGAGATGAGCCAGTTGTCGATTGGTAATTGTGTTCTTGTTTTTTGATGTGTGAGATCTTGGATAATAATGTACAAACGATCAATTACTGTTTTGTAGGTATGTGCTGTTTCATCTTGCCATTGCGTATCGCTGTGTGGTGATCCAATATGGATATAGTAAAGTCGAAGTGCGTCCACTCCAAAGTGTTCTATTAGACCAGTGAGTGTTCCTGCTCCACCTTTTGATTTGGATACTTTTGTTCCGCTTGATCCAACAATCCAGGCATTAGTAAAAATGCCTCGTGGCCACATTGTTTGTGGAAGAATGCCGATATGATTCATGATAAAAACAGGGAAATGTACAGTTTGGTGTTCTTTGCCTCCTAAATTTATATCTAGTGGGTAGAAATATTCAACATCTTTTCTTATGTGTAAGAGTGTTGTTTTCTTGATTTGTGTTGTTTTGGCAATGGTCTCTGGTCTACCTTCTCCAAGGAAAATATAGTCAAAAAATTCATTTGTTAGTTGGGAGGGTGTAATCTCTTTTGTATTAATATATGGTGAAACAAGGTAATATAATGGATAAAGGGTTGAGTCTGCAATAGGTTCAATTGTCCATACTGGGTCAAATGGTAGTTTAGTGCCTATCCAGTTACCAAGACGAGCACAGGCCCTATCTGAGAACCAGTCTAGAATATGTGGAAGATTTTTTTTGTATTCTTCTGGTAGGATATTCATTTCTGATGCGCAGTGTTTTGCCTTTTTGGTGAGATTTTCATCAGAATATTTGATAAACCATTGGTCCTCGATTCGTTTGATAATTATATTTTTTCCGCATCTGCAGATGACTTCTTCGCTTAGATCCCAAAACAGATTAGCATTGCCTGTTTCGATAAGCCATGCTTTGACTAATTCTTTTGCTTCCTCAACACGCATGCCACTAAATTTGCCGCAAATATCTGTCATGATTCCTGTGTGATATCCTGCTTTGTAGATCTCTTTAGTGGCTATGTCTAGTTTTTCTGTGTTAGTTTGGGATGTGATTCCCATCTGTTTGCAGATCTCAATTGCTGGATATAGCCCAAATCCCTTGCTTTTAATAATAGGAATAGGTTTTATATTTTTTATTTCTTCATAGTCAAGATGATAGCTTGCGCAAAGTGTAGGATCTTGTTGAAGATTCTTTAGTGCTATCCAATCATATGGTGCATCTGATGGTACTGAGGTGACAATGCCAGTGCCAATAGCAGGATCGCAAAATCTTGCTGGAAGTATAAGGATGTCTTGATTAATTCCAGGTGCTTTAGCACGTTGGCCAATAAGTCCTTTGCCGCTTATTTCTCCAATTATTTTAATATTTGGTTGTTGGTAGGCTATTTTTTTTGTTGCTGGACTGCTTAATACCCATGTTTCTTTTAGATCTTCTGATCCTACTTCAACAAGCATGTACATTGTTTCTGGATTAATCCATAGGTTTGTTTGTCCAAAAACTGTTTCTGGACGCAACGTTGCAGCGATAAGGTAATATTCGTTAAGCTTGAATTTTAGGATAGTGTACTCTTGTTTTTCTGCTTTCCCTCCTTTGCTAATGTCAGTTTCTGATGGATCTACTGCAACTGGACCATCTTCTGGACAAAAGGTTGCATAATATGGTTTTTGGGTAAGAAGGTTTGCATTATTGAGTTTGTGAAATTGCCAGGTAATAAAGCGCTGATAATCTGGGTATGATGTTGATGTGAAGCGATTCCAGTCACAAAGAAAGCCAAATCGTTTCCAGGTATTGATATAGGAGGTATTAAAGTAGGATATGATGTTCTCTGTACTAGACATGTTTTTGATGTCAGTATCAGTTGCTCCATTTATTTTGAGATATTGTATCCATTCAGAATTGTTTTCCTTGATCTTTCGTAAGAATGCGAATGCCATGTTTCCGCTTGCATGCGTGCCAACAGGGAACAGGACATTATAACCCTGCATGCGTTTGTATCTGCAGATCATATCAGTGTATGTATAGCCACGCATATGGCCAATATGCAGATATCCAGAAATTCCAGGATATGCAAAGATCATGAAAAATTTTTTGCGTTTGTCAGGTGTTGTTGTTCCAAGATCTTTCCATTTGCCCTGCCATCTTTTTTCGATTGCAGAATAGTTAACCATCCCAGGTGTACACGTTAGTTTATTTAAAAGGCTTTCTGGTTAATTTCTTGAAGGTGTGTTATATCATTTTCGCGAAGAATAGTGAAGAAACCTTGATTATACTCAAGGATGTTAATACAACAATTAGCTTGGTTGCTAAAATCAATAGTAGTATTATTTTTTAGCTTATTGAGAATGACATTGTTAAATCCTCCATGAGAAACAATAAGAATTGTTTCTTTAGTGTGGGATAGAGCAATTGTAGAAAGAGCAGCTAGTCCTCGTTTTGCAACGTCAACACAATTTTCTCCTTCTGGAAATCGGGGATCTTCATTACGTTCCCAGGCTTGAATAATATGGGTATATGTTTTATTAAAATCTGCGTGGCTCATCTGTTCTGCTTCTCCGTAATGGAATTCGCGAAGATGTTTGTTATGTTCAATAGGGATATTAGGATCAAGATAGGACTGGATAATTTGTGCAGTTTGGATTGCGCGGTTCAGATCTGAGGAATATATCTTGCTAATAGGGGCATTTTGAAGATGTTTTCCAAGAGCGTGTGCTTGTGTTTCGCCTAATGGTGTGAGGGTATCGTGAGTCCATCCATTCCATAGTTTTTTGATATTTCCATTGGTTTGTCCATGTCGTGTTAGAATAATGGTGGTTGACATAGACTAGGGATAGTTTAGGAATTTTTAAAGGTTGTTTGTGCTACAACTCAAAATTTCTTAAACATTGATACTGTATCAATAAGATCAACATGTCCCATGAACATTTGTCTGCAGCAGTAACGCTCAAGGCCAAGATTAGTAAGAATCTTTCCTTTGTGTTCTTTGCTTCCCCCTTCAACAAAAGCTTCCCAAAGGTGTCCAATAGGTTTTCCGCAGGTCCAGCAACGCGGTGGTATCATCATTGTAGTTTCCTCCGATTAACGGTATGATTTCTGTGTTTTTGCTCGTGCCTTACCATGTCTGTTTGGTTTACGTGTTTCTTTGACACGGACATCAGGAACAATGAGTTGTCGATCATATTCTAGGAATTGTTTTTCGAGTTTTTTATTGTATGCAACTAATGCTCGTGCAATTGCAACGCGTCCAGCTTCTGCTTGTGAATTAGTGCCGCCGCCTCTAATATTAAGTTCTATACAGAGACTGTTAGCAAGATCTCCTGCAATAATAATTGGTTCTAATAGTTTTGCGCGTGCAATAGGTGTGCTAAATGTAGTAATATGTTGTGAATTGATGCGTAGCGTTCCACGTCCTTCGCTTAGTGTTGCTCTTGCTGTTGCTTGTTTTCTTGTTCCTGAAACATGGATTTTTTTCATTGGTTGTATCCCCAGTATTTAGTTATTTCTTTAACTGTAAGTTTTGGTCCTTTTATAATGTGTTTGGCATCAGCATTGTCATAAGAGTGCATGGACTTGGTTGCAAGTTCTGGTGGAATTCCAATATAACACATAACACGTTTGAATGCTGCCTTACCTTTTGGTTTGTGGTATGAAAGCATGCCACGAACGCAGCGTCTTACAAAGCGATCTGGCATTTTTGAGAAAAATGGGCCTTGTTGTGGTTGTCCAAGCTCTTTTTTATTACGCATTTCAATACTGCGATATGGTTTATTTCCAGTGATAACTGCTTTTTCACAGTTAACAATTTTGATAGTGTTGCCTAGTAAAGCTTGTTTTGCTGCTTGGGTGCAAATTCTTCCCATAATTTGGTTTGTTGCGTCGATGATAATTTCAGTCATGATCTCATCCTATAATGGTAATATTTTTTCCTTTTGGATTGATTTTAAGTAGTTCAGGTATGCTAATTGCTTTTCCTTTTGCTGCTTTGATTTGTTCGCGCGCTGCGTTTGAAAACTGCCATGCTGCAACTGTGACTGGTTGTGTAAGAGATCCTGATCCAAGAACTTTTCCAGGAACAATAAAGATGCTGTCTTGTGCTGCATGGCGTTGGATTCGGGAAATGTTTACTAAACGACGTTGCCGCGTTGGCTTTTCAAGATCTTCTGCGATCCGATGCCATAGCGGTGTTTCTTGTATATAACTTTCGCGTTTGAGATGAGCGATAAGTGTTTGCAAGTGTTGGTTTGTTGTTCCTGTTCTCATGGTCTAAAATGGTTTCCTTTTTTTTATGCGGGGGAAGGGATTCGAACCCTCGCACCCACTAAGGGACTAGCCCCTCAAGCTAGCGCATTTGGCCAGGCTCTGCCACCCCCGCGTTGGGTATATTTTTATGTTGTTGTGTTTTTGAGTGCCTCTTCAAATAAATCAAGTTTTTCATTTATTATATTAAGTGCTGTAGTGACAATCTCTTTAACATCAAGCTGCCCCCATGGTTCTACATAAAAGACAAAACTATGTTCGTTTTCGTGAAGTTTGACAGACTTATTTGTTGCAATTTCTGCGCAGTTTCCGCATAGATGGCAGCGTAAGTGATTTTCTTTGTTGATGATTAATTTTCCTTTTTCAACATTAAAAACATCAACAGGACAACTTTCTGCAGTTTCTTGTGGATTTGTATTTTTTGTAGTGTCGATCTCGATTTCTGGTTTGTATTTATACCAGGCAAGACAAGGGCTCCATTTTACATGTTCTTTTCCAGTTCCAAGTTGGGCTGTTGCTTCAATTTCTATATCTTGTCCTTTAATCAGTTTAACAATAGGGATATTGTGTACTGGTTTAATCTTAGGATCTTTTGATTTTAGTTCCTTTGCATCAACTACCCCTGGTCCTTCTGCCTTGAGTGTAAGAGTGAGTTGACAACGTGCACATCCTTCTCCTTTACATTTGCATAATGCTAAAAGAGAGTAACTTTTAAGATCAGTTGATAGTGATATAAGGCCCATTCGATGTGCAATAATCTCATCATAGAATACTGAGTTGTTGCTGCGAAAATTCACGTGTTCGATTGCCATTGTTGGAACAGAGTCCATCATAGTTCTTCTTAATGCATTTGCAAATCCTGCATTGGTATTATTAAGTAAAAAAGTGACGCATCCTGTTTTCTTGTTTTCGTGTAGGAATTCTATATCCATGTTTTTATACCTCGTTTAGACTCGTCTTCCTCTTTTTCCGCCTTTTTTACGACATCCGCCATGTGGTATAGGTGTAACATCATCAATAATGCCAACCTTAAGTCCCATGCGGGAAAGTGCTCGAATAGCTGCTTGTGTACCTGGTCCTGGGTTGTTTGGACCGTTGTGTCCTCCTGGTGCTCGAACACGAATATGAATACCTTGAATTCCCTTATCCATCACAATTTCTGCACAGCGTTTTGCTGCCATCATAGCTGCGGTTGGGGATGATTCTAGTCTATCGGTTTTAACCATCATTCCTCCGCTTGCTGTTGCCAGTGTTTCTGTACCTGTGATATCAGTAATATGGACGATTGTATTATTATATGATGAATAAATATGTGCTATTCCCCATCTGATGTCAGGTCGTGATTTCATCTTCTGCCTCTTTTATATTTAGGTTCGGTTATTGGTCTTTTCTTTTGTTTTTTTGTGATAGGGATTTGTTCTGGATGTTCTGGATTACGGAACAAAGATGTTGGTGTAAAGCTGATGGTAGGTTCTTCAATAGCAGTTACTATATAGGAGGGAAAGGTAATTGATCTTTCTCCAACAGTAATGTGATTATGCGTGATAAATTGGCGTGCTGCTTTGATACTGCGTGCAAGTCCTTTTCTGTAGACTAAGGTTTGAAGTCTCCGATCAAGAATGTTCTCAATTCTAAGATCAAGAACATCTTCAAGTTTTGCTCCGGCTCCAAGAAGTCCGATGCTTGAGACCTTTGCCATAAGTTGTTTTTTTTCAATCTCTGCTTGGGTAGTATGTGCTGCAATAAGTCGTTTAACATTTCTTGCGAATTTTTTAAGAAACGATTCCATTTTCCATATCTCTTCTTTATTTTTAAGTCCGTAAGTAGCGACTAGGCCGCGTTCTTTTTCAATACGATTGGCTTGCCATGGATGCGCTGGTCCATGATATTTTTTTCGAGTACGTCTTACGTTTCCCATTTATTCCACCTTACTTCCCTTCTTTTTTTGGTGCAGACGCAATTGCTTTGCGAATAACGCCAAGTTTGCCTTTGCCCTTAGCTTTATTGCGACGATGTTTTGATTTAGTACGTTGTCCTCTTACAGTAAGGCCTTGTATATGTCTAATACCGCGATAGGATTTGATCTTTTTAAGACGTTTTAGATCATTATCGCGAACAAAAAGAAGATCGTTTGTGATAAGATGTGTATCTTCTCCTGTTTCATAATCCTTGCGGCGATTAAGCATCCATGTTGGAGCATGGTGCTTAAGTGGATTTTTAATGATTTCATCAATACGTGTGATCTGATTTTCAGTAAGCATACCTATCTTAACAAGAGGGTCAATTCCTGCAATGTGACAAACCATATGGCTATACATTCCTGAGACTCCTCTGATTCTTCGAAGTGCAACAAAAATTGATTTAGATCCATTAAGATCTGTGTTTGCAATACGTACTAAATGTCGAAAAGTATCTGGAACGATAGATTTCTTTGGAACAGGAACATCAGGTCTTGGTTTGTGTTGTTGGTTTTCCATACTTCTTTAAGTTATATAGCCTGAAGAATTAGACATGTTTGTCTAACCCTTCATACGCCAGTACTACTGACTCGGGCTATCAACGTGCTGGAGTAGTGACCTCTTTATAAACATATCTATCTGCTTCACAAGTCTTAAAAACTTATGCAAAACTCTTAGCAGACATGAAAAAAGTTGCTGTATTCATTGTTGTGCTATTTCTTATCAACTCATGTCAAACATTCCAAGAACCAATCAAACATCGTGTTTTTGTTGATAAGTTAGATTCAGGAAATCTTATATTACAATCCGATTCTATTGAACTTACACAAGATGATGGTTTGGCACGTGTTGATGAATTTAAGGCAAACGCGTCAGTGTTTCGGCTTAAAGGTATTCAAATAGATTCTACAATGGAAGAGATAATCAAAGCATGGGGAAATCCTAGTAGTATTGAGTCGTTTCCTGAATTGGATGTGATCAATATAAAATATAATTCAAGAGAAATAAATCAAACCGTGGTTATTTTTCATGTTGTTAATAATTCAGTAAGGCGTGTAGTGTTAAAAGAAGGAGCAAACTCATTTTTGGTAGGTAAATCTAAAATAAATTATACAAAAAATGATATTATAACAACATTTGGAAAGCCTGACAAAGAGGAGATTACCAAATTTGCGACGATTTATTATTACTATCCAGAAGGATTAGAAATCTATCATAAACGTAAACATATGATTGGATGGGGTTTTGTGGCTCCTCAAGAAATTCCTGTTATTATATATAATGTAACAACACAACTTCCAAGCTTAGCTGTTCAAAAAAAATCAAATGTCTCTGATTAAAATTCTCTATTTTATGCTTATCTTTTTCATAGGGATAGCTACTGGTTTTTTTCTTTTGTATAGTTTAACAGCCAACCATGATAGTGTGCCAAAACAGGATTCCAGAGAAGATCCTAGAACAACTGTTTTGGTAATAAAAGATCTAAAAAATGATGTGAAACCATCTCAGATCAGGATTGATTTAATAAAAGGTAGATTCTTACCAGATGTAGTCTATGTTAATCCGAAAGCAAATATTACTTTTCGAAATCTTTGGAGTGTTCATGTTATTGATGTGTTTAAGCATAGTGATAAGTATATCTTAATTGCAAGATCGCCAAAACTTAAAGATGGTGACGAATTCTCTATTGTTCTTATTGATTCTGGAGAATATGTGATACGTGATATCTACTTTGGTTGGAAAGGGAAAATTATTGTGCAATAAAAATCTGCCCAAAGCATTTTATAGCTATACCAATCTTGTCCACATATGGTTGATCGTATATCAAGCGGCACGTCAATTATTGATTCCATGCTTAGAGGTGGATATGAAAAGGATTGTATTACAACTATTTTTGGGCCTGCTGGGGCTGGAAAAACAACCTTGTGTATTCTTGCTGCTATTGAAACTGCTAAACAAGGGAAAAAAGTTATCTATGTCGATACTGAGGGAGGTTTTTCTTTAGAGCGTTTTGCTCAGCTCTCTTCTGATGATACTGGTATTCTAAATAAACTTATCTTTTTGCGGCCGTCAAGTTTTAGTGATCAGCAAAAAGATTTTGAAAAGCTGCGAGATCTGACAAAGAGTCAGGTAGGATTAATTATTATAGATACTATTGCAATGTTATACAGGCTTCAATTAGGTTCTACTCAAGATGTTTCAACTACAAACCGTGAGCTTGGTAGGCAGATGGCTTTTCTTACTGAGATTAGTCGCAAAAAGGAGATTCCTGTACTTATTACAAATCAGATGTATTCTTTTTTTGATGATCGTGAGAAAACCCATATGGTTGGTGGTGATGTAATGCAATATGGTTCAAAATGTATTATCGAGTTGCAGATAGCTCCTAATAGGAACCGTCGGGTAATCCTCCGTAAGCATCGTTCGATTCCAGAGCTCTTAGAGGTGATGTTTGAGATTAAGAATTTTGGTTTGGTAGAGATTAAACCGAATAAATTTAAGCTTTTTTGATGAAAAAAGGGGAGCGCCCCTTGTCAAAAGTTCGCGTCCACCACTAATGATCACGCTGCTGTCGCTCAACACAGGTGGCATGCTCGTCCTGCTGGACTCGGGGTGCTCACAAGCGAACTTTTGACTTCTCAAATGGGTTCATACCCCGATGCTCTGCATCGGATATATTTACCTATTTGAGATTAAAAAATACCCCTGGGCTCTGCCCAGGTTGGGATTTTTTATTCCAGAATGGAACCGATTGTCAGAACCACCGGTGAGGACACCGAATGGAATGAGTGCATTTAAAGAATTTATTCTTCACAAAAGTCTTCACAGGTTGCTTTAAAATCCTCATTCTTGGTAATAATCCCTCGAAGTTTTAGATATTCCCTAGCAAGAATATAAAAGAGAAGTGCTAGTGATTTTTTTCCTTTATTATTGCATGGAACAACTAAGTCAATATCATTGGCTTGATTGTTGGTATCGCACAAAGCGATAACTGGCATGCCTATTTGCATCGCATCTTTAATAGCATTACGATCAGGCCAAGCATCAGTAACAAGCACAATTTTTGCTTCGGTGTATTTCTCAAGTACAGGATTTGTAAGAATGCCTGGGAGGTACCGTCCAGTAATTATCCTAATCCCTGTGTGTTGTCCAAAAATTCGGATTGGTTTCCAGCCATTTTCTCTTCGAGAAACTATGATAATATGTTCAGGGTTGTATTGGGAAAGGAGATGTGCTGCTGTTTTAATTCTTGCATCAATTTGTTGAAGGTTTAAGACGCTGAGTCCATCTGGTCTTGTTTTATAAATAAACTTTTCCATGTATCTTGTTCTAAATTTGGTACCTATATGGATGCCTGATTTTAGATATGTGTCTTGTGGTACAAGTAGTTGTTCCTCATTTCCCATGGTGTTACCTCCTATAAACCATTAGAGCCAGATTTTTATAACCTCACTGGCCTTCTTTGCCGTACCCAAGTACAGGTCTTGGCTGTTGGTTCTGAATAAGAAGGATATATGTCTAGCTTTTAAATCTTAAGTTTTGAACAAAAATAAAAGAAAAAATAAAAGAATTGCTTATTCAGACCACGCAGCCCATGCTCCCCATACTCCAAGTACGAGGTGGACAACGTTTGTTGATGTCATAAGATTAAGCACTCCTGCTCCAAGTAGACCTCCTAAGAATGCATCTGCATCTAGGAATCCTGCTACTCCTAAGAGAAGGTATACTACTGATAATACTTTGACAACAGTTGTGCCTGTGTCTTCATCTGCACTGTAAGCAACCCATAAGAGGACTGCACCTAGTAATACATGGACTACGCTGTGAACTGTTGTTAGTTCAAGTAATCCAGGCATTCCTGTCCAGACGAATCCAACCAGCCCAAGGACGAGTAGAACCCATCCTACAACGGTTGCATATGTTTTTACTGCTTCCATGGAATCACCTTGTTTAGGTTATTATATATGCTGTGGCTTGAATGGATATAAAAAGGTTGTTATTTAAAAAAAATAATGTTCTAAACCGTAATTATGTTACAGTGGTACTGTTACGTGCTGTGTGTCTGGA
>CAZQZJ010000033.1:0-12134 GCA_964597775.1 uncultured Methanosarcinales archaeon | reverse complement strand
GGGTTAGATGTGAATGTCACAGATACTGCAACAACCTGACTAGCAAAGAGACACAAAATTGTCATCAATGTTATGATCTTGTAAGGTTTCATGTTTGTACAATTGTTTTTATAAGATTAATTTCATATCAAAATCAACCATGCTCATCCAAATCCCCTATTTTAAATACTTAAATAATCTTTGCTTGCTACTATGGAAAACAAGATCTTCTCCATACTTATGGAACAAGAAGAAATCACATGGAAAAACGTCATCTACGACCTTGTAAGAACTGAACAAATGAACCCCTGGGACATTGACCTATGCCACCTTACCCAACGATTTATCCAACGCCTAAACCAACTACGCGAAACCAACTTCAAACTCTCAGGAAAAGCAGTCCTTGCAGCAGCACTCCTACTCAAAATCAAGGCAAACAGACTTGTAGGAGAAGACCTAGAAGCACTTGACGCACTCATAGCACAAAAAGACATCAATGAACAAGAATTCTACGACAACCTTGCAGCAGAGATGCGAGCACCAGGAAGCATCCCTGACAATGAAAAACTCCAACTCATCCCAAGAACACCACAACCAAGACAACGCAAGGTATCAATCTTTGACTTAGTCCAAGCACTAGAACAAGCACTTGAAGTCAAAAAAAGACGACTACTAAAACACATGCCATTACAAAACATCACCATCCCATACAAAAAACGCGACATCACCTTATGCATAAAACGCCTCTACAAAACAATACTTGAAGCATTCGGAGCACGAAAAATCCCTGTTCAGTTTGAAGACCTCCTAGACAAAAACCACACCAAAGAAGACAAAGTATTCACATTCATACCACTACTACACCTTGCAAACGACTGCAAAATCGAACTAGAACAAGACAAACCATTCTCAAACATAAAAATCCACGTCATTGATCCAACAAAAATAAAAAAAAATAGTAAACCTAATCCTGAGCCAAACTCCACACTGCCTTAAGCGATACAACCAAAGCAGCAGGAGCTACAAACACACTCACCTGGGTTAACATAACCACAAACTTAGGGCCTAAACCCAACAACGTAATCTGATTAAGACCCACCCCAGCAGCTGATGCACCCAAGAGTGCAATAGCAGCAACAAGAAACTCTACAGTTTCCTTAGAGGTCACATTAAGAAACCCAACAATTAGCCCTAACACAACAAGTAAAAGGGACATCATTGATGCTATATCTCCTTGCATTGGAAAGAGCCCTGAGAGAACAGATATTGCAATTCCTACAAGAAATGCAATATGCCCTATTTTTGCTTCCATATATACCCACCTCCACAATGGTAATCGCTTAACACAAAACGTTCTATATAAACATTTCGGCTGAGGATTTTGAAAAAATCGACTTGCTAGCCTCCTTTTTTAAAATCTCAAGCTAATTATTAATACAGATGGAAAAAAGGGAGCGCCACTTTTGACTATCAGCAATAATGTGATGTTATGGTATTCACGTAATATTTCTTAGGAACATTTGCTAAGAAATGGATGTGGTTGCCACCAGTATTCTTGATACAAAAACTTAAGTTGGCCTGAGAACGACATTAAGCGTTTTTTATAACTAAAAATATTCCTTCTCGAAAGATTAATAATATCAAATCCTAAGAAAAATAAGAATGAACAAAGGACAGATCACTATTTTTATTATCATTGGACTCTTTATCCTTATCATCTTCATTACTCTTCAAACATACACCAGACTAGATATTCCAAAATCTGATTCGGAAATTCTTGCCACAAAACAATATGCACAAACATGCCTTGAAAACAGTGCAAAGACAACACCAGAATCATTCTTCACAATCCTACCTGTCAATACCATTATTATCGATGAAGGAAAAACACTACGCTATATCCCAATTCTTCTTGAACAAAACCAAAACCTACTTCCTCAACAAATTGAACCAACTATTCAAACATTCGCCAATACCATACAAACACAATGCCTTAACCTTCTACAAACACCAGCAACACTACTCACCAAACCACAAACAACAGTTAAACTTCTTGATGATACAACCATATTCACATCACACCAAAAAATTAGCATCACAAAACCAGCAAGCCAAACACTTATCACAGAACCCTTTACTTACAACGCACAATACAGACTCAAAACCATACTAACAACAGCACACCAAATCATCAACCAAATAAAACAAAAACCAACACGCATCCCACTTGGACTCATGATCAGCCAATTAGAACAACACAACCTTAACATCACCTACCGAAGACTCATCCAAGAAAATACCATAAAAAACAACATCCTACTCTTCACTATCATAGACAACAACACACGCTTTGACTTTGCAACAAAAACAACATGAACAAAAACACCATCATAGGAATAAGCATGTTCTTCATCCTTACAGTAAGCGCTATTGCCTTGACTCTACCAGAAAAAGAAGATCTTACACAAAACCTTAACAAACTTGACCAAACAAAATACGCCAAACTTGCAAAAGAATATGCACAACAAATCGACTTTACCAAACCATTATCCAAGGAAGATGACATTATCATTGATAAATATCTTCAAAAAAACATTAGAAGCGATCGTGATACTGCTAATAAATATTTTCAAGCTGTAAGCGCAAACAAAATTACCTTTGAAGAAGACTCTACATCAGGAATTATATGGGATGGAACAAACCTCAAACTCAAAGACGCAGCCATCAATCCAAAAACATTGCCAACACAGATAGAACGCATCAGTGTCAAAAAAGATGCATTTGCCATCACACTAAAACCAGAAGAAGTTGAACACGAACTAGGAAAAAGACTAGTAACAATAAAACTTACAAAAGGAACACTCACAGAAAAAAACAACCAACTTGAAACACCTTCAGAAGCATTGTATTCTATCACAGGAGGTGACATTAGCATCAACAACATCCACCACAGCCCAGGCGCAGGAACCATCACCTACCAAAACAAAAACACCTGGAAACTTGAAAACCCACCAAACACACCACAAATAAACGAAGCAACACTCGAAATCCCAGGAAACCACATAGGCCTAAACCCAGACCTCACCATTGGAATAGCACCACTACAAACAACACTCATCTTTAGTACTGAAGATATCAAAATCAAAAATACACAAAAAAGCTTGTTTATCAACCAAAAAAACTTCTACATCAACAACGACGCATCAATCTACCTCTACCAACCAACCAGCGACTGGTCATTTGCAAACTATCACTTTGATAATCAACAAGAAGGAATACTTGACAAACAAAACATCGAATACCCAAAAAACAAACAAATACCAAAAACTAAGATTCAATTACACTATACTAAAAACAACAAACCAATAACCTTTGACATTGACAAAGAAGCAACAACTTTAGGAATTCACATTGGACCACTACAACAACCACCTGTACCAGAAATATCCCCAACACAAGCAAAACAAAGAGAAAAAGAAGGAATTGGGATTAGACCAATGAATCTTAGAACTACACAAAAAAGTGTACAGAATACAAAAACTCCAACAAGCACTTCTGAAAGTAGTAAAGAAATTGAATTTTTCAGAATTATTAAACCTATTCCTAGGTCAAAATTGTGGTTCAGTGCTACGCCAGCACGTGTTAAAAAAGATCTTAACAAGATCATAACCGCTGCTTCAAAGGCTATTCCCCAAAATGACCCTACAAAAGAATTAGATCTTGAGTTTCGTACTAAGTACAAGGAACAATTGGTTAACTGGGCTACACAAAATCTTGTAATAGGTGAGGATAACATAATCGTTGGAAAAACTCATGATAACCAGGTAATCCTTGTAGTGAATAATAAACCTAACACATTTAGCTTCCCTATAAAATATAAACCAATCATTAAGAAATATCTTGAACATGTAAATAAATAACCAATAACTAAGAATACATTCCTCGCTTAAGTTTCTTAATCATTCTCTAAATACTCCTTTATTTTAGCATTTACATCTTTTGCTTTATGAGTATTCAAATAATTCCACACATTAACATCTAGTTTCATACGTCCATATCCATTTTGTGCATGACCCCACTCCTTTTCAAATTCATGCTTGAGACCATGATAGATGTTTACTGCAAAAATAGATGAGACGCTAGAAATGTCAGAGAAGCTAAGTGGCCCTTTCTGTATCTTGACATACCCAGGATCATTTTCTATCAATGCAGCGTCAACAAGATCTGCCATAGCCAATGCTTGCGCTTCATTACACATAGTATCAGACTGACTGCTAATTATATGACTATAAAAATGCATAAAATCACGAACCGCACCCTCTTTAGATTGATCATCAGGTATAGGTGTTGGAATATACAAGTGAATCTTCCATCCTTTCTGCGCGTCATAATCTCTAGATAGCATTATCATGCAAGGTTGCTTCCCGCGCCCCAATTTTTCCATACGCTCAAACTCTTGTTGTGTACAAAATGTGAATTGTATATTATTATACCAAGGCATCCCACTTATAGATTCACAAAGAACTAAGAGACACTTACGCACCTGTGAGACATCTGTTAATTCCCCTTGCCAATTGATATCCAAAGAAGAAATTCTTTGCGGAACACGAATCTCACGAACATAAGGAAATTGATCTGAACCAAGAAGATACTCAGGATTCTGCAATCCCTCTTTTCTTGACTCAAGATAGTCCCTCGCGAACTGTTCAGACTCAACGATCTTTTCATCTATCGTGTTATAAAATCTAGGTGCACCAAAGAAACGTTTATACTGAGGATTTTGCTTTCGAACTGATTGCTTAATCAAATATGGCACAGGCTTACTTGAATCCTGAGCGTATAAAGGAGCAAGCACTCCTAACCCTCCAATAACCAAACCAGCAAGCTTCTTATTCATGGGAATCACCGATTCTTGTTATTATCACTTCATAACGAGAGATAATATAATCACATATAAACTCCTTTTCATACCCTATAAATACCTCTGAAGTATAAATAATTGTCGCAGATGAGAATCAGTAGAAAATAAAAAATCCCAACCTGGGCAGAACCCCAGAGTATTTTTTAATCTCAAATGGATAAAATATGTCCTATGCAGAACATCGGGGTATGAACACATTTGAGAAATGAAAACTCCCAACCGCCGCAAGCAGCGTGGTATCTATTAGTATAGTAGGAGTTTTCAAAGTTTCATACTCCGCATCAAGTTTGTATTCATTTGAAAAACCATTCAGTCGCCACAAGCGGCGGAGTATGAAACAAATCATGGCGATTATAACCCCTATATTGTAGGCTATGGCAAATGATTACCGACGACACCAAAGAGGATTTCCAAGTGGCCACATACGAGCCTATCTTTTCAAAATCCTAACCTAGCTGTTTATACGAATTAGTTCTTAACTATAACGCATAGAATCAAGAACACTATGCGCATTGCTAGCATGCTCAAGTCTTCTTATCTCATCTCCAAGATCACTTGAATAAAACAGATTCTGCAGATACACCTGCTCCTCCTTATCCACACGTGCCCTAGCATCTGCCTCTAATAATCCATATGGATATCCAAGAAATACCAAATCTGTACTATAAGCAGCAAGAGTCTTTAACACAGCCTCTTTATCCTGACCAATAACATCAACACGAAATATATAGGATGAACGAGCATGAAATTTAGCAAAACAGGTTTTGGCTTTAGGATCTTGATATGACCACAACCCAACTGGAGCCAAATCATAGAGTGCAGCAATAGCACTGCCACCAGTGTTTGTAAGAAGCGCAGATGTTTTTGAAACACCAGCTAATACAATATTATTATGCTTTGCAATCTGACACATCTGCGCCATGATATGCTCTTGAGCTTGATACTGCACATCAAGATCACCATCACGAACAATCATACTATCAGAAGGCAACTTACTAAGCAAATCTATTATCATATAATATTCACACAACCCCCTACAAGCATTTGCAATCACATGGATATCAACACTGCGACCTTTTGCTGCAAGCGTTGGTTCATTAACTGAAAAAAGAGGAAAGGAAAAAATATCAGGAATACTATGTATCTTGTAAAAGATCTCATCCTCAAGCACGACAGTTTGTATAATAAGAAAACACTCTTGCAGATGACATTTTTCTCGCTTAAGATCATGATATTCTGAAGCATATATGCGAATAAACTCAACATGAAGCTGCGGACTTGAAAAGATCGTAGCTTGTCCTGCATCAACAAAAACAGTAACATGATGACACAAAGAAGGAATCAGCCCTGAAAAATGATCCTGACTAATAGGAATAGCTTGTTTTGGAAGCATAATTTGTGATGCAGAAGTTGCAGCAATATCTTTTACAGATTTGATTACTTTTTGGAGAGTGGCGTAATCCATGTGATTGAAAACACGCGTTCATTAATATAATTTTGGACTTGCTCAATTACTTTTTTTGGCGTTCTTTCTAATCTTGGCACACATGCATACAAACGCCTTTTTTTGATATAGCTACCAGGATACTTCTTCTCAAACGCAGCTGCATGCTCTTCTAACTTGAGAGGAGGTCCTTTTATCTCCTTCACTGAAGACAACTCAGTTTTTTTTAACACATACCAAAGATATGCCTCTTTCCCACCCCATTCCCAATCTGAATCTTTTATGCCAAATGGCTCAAGAGTATATTTTATCTTTTCAAATACCTGAACAAGCTTTGCACCAGCCTTATCCTCCTTAGCCTTAAGTGGTAAAACCTTTAAAATCACAGCATTAGGTTTACACACCATAACCTCTGGATCAAAGATTTTTTGAGTAAAATAGTCTTTAGATGGTTTTTGGAGAAAGGATTTTGCAGCCTGAATAAATCTATTATAACATGCAAACGAAAGAGCACTTGCTGCATTCCGATCTGGCTGCACTGGATCAATAAGAATAAGAGGCCCTTGTGTTTTTGCCTGATTCAGATGTAAACGAGCCTTGCCATGATGCACATTATAATGATCAATAATTGTACTTTCTTTCCAACGACTAGCAGCTTGCAACAATCTAAGAAACCCCTTATAGTGAATAATAAGAATATCCAACACATGACCAGAAAATCCACTTATATAACTCTCTGCACCATAACACTTATTTGACTTACAAAACTTTTTAGCAAGCCTGATATCATCAATGTATAATCGCCCATTCTTACGAACCCACGCAACATGCCAAGGAGAAAAATCAGTAATATTACTCGCATGTTCTGGCTTGGTAATACTAAGCACAGGAACAATCTCATAACGCAACCCACTTATATGGATATGAAAATAATCACGTGAACCATGAAGTTTTTCTGGCTTAAGAGAGACAATTGCCTTGGCAAGAAGCAATGAAATATCCTGATCCCTATACTGTTGATTAAACCTTACAAAGATATCAATATCATGATCACCTTTAATAAAAGTATTTTTGGCAAAACTCCCTCCTAACTCAGGAACTGCTCTAAGATGAGCCAATTTAAGCAACTTAACAATCTTACCAAACATCTCCTTAACATCCTTAACTGGCGTATCCTTTGGTTTAATCTGGGCAATAATCTTCGCAAGAATCGTATTATATTGACGTTTAGACATAGCAAATTAGGGTAAGCAATGAGTATAAATAGATAACCTTAAGAGATTCTACCTTTACAAACAAATCATGCGCAGAATTATCATAGACACCAATATGCTACTTGTACCTATCCAGTTTAAACTTGACATCTTTAACCAGATAAACCAAATTTGCACTTTTAATTATGACCTCTGCATTGTTGACAAGACCATCACTGAACTTGACCAGATTATACAACAAGGAAAACTCCTGGATCGCAGAGCTGCAAGAGTTGCAAAACTGCTTGTGGAACAAAAAAAAGTAAAAATACTAGACACCACAAACACAAAGGCAGATGACGCTATTACAGAACTATCCAAGCCTGGCATTATCATAGCTACTAATGATCGCCTACTTAAACAAAGAGCCAAACAAAAAGGTGCACAGATACTCACACTTCGACAGAAGAAATACCTCATGCTCGAATAAAGAAATTGCCACAAAACTGACCATCCCACCCTTTGCTTCGCTAACTTTGCAGCAAGCTGTGTGGTATTGGTCAGTTTTCTCGCTTTGCGACTGGCAATTTCTATAGGAAATAACCTTATTTTAGGATATTCCAAAAACGAAAGTAAGGTTATTTCCTAATAATCAAATCACTTTAACCTTGGAAAAATATCCCATAATTAAAGTGATTTGATATAATTTCAGAATCGTGTTGTGCAACCGTAACAGAGCTACTGGATATTGAACCCAATTCTGAAATAAACAAACCTTTAAAAACATACCCTATTAACCAAAACTCCAGGTGGATTAATGTACTATCGATCAGAACTAAAAGACTACATCCGTGTACCACCACACTTCTTTAGCGAAGATGTGGAGAGCGCTGTACTCAAATCAATTAAACAAAAATATGAAGGATTTATCGACCCTGAATTTGGGATTGTCATCGATGTCACCAACATCACTGATGTAAAAAGTGGCATAATCATCCCAGGAGATGGAGCTTCATACTATGAAACCATATTTGAGGTATTAGTATTTAAACCTGAACTACAAGAGGTAGTCATAGGCAAAATTAAAGACATTGCTGACTTTGGAGCATTCCTCACCCTTGGACCTATCGAAGGAATGATCCACATCTCTCAAACTATGGATGACTTTGTATCATTTAGCAAGGAAAAGGTACTTGTAGGCAAAGAATCAGGCCGCGTACTTAAAGTCGGAGATAAATGCAGAGCTAAAATGATTGCAGTATCATTTAAAGATCCATCAAATCCAAAATTAGGACTTACTATGCGACAACACTGCTTAGGAAAACTAGAATGGCTTGACGAACCAACAACAACCCTAACACAAACAAAAAAAGAAAAAACAAAACGACCAGTTTCGGGAAAATAAAATGACAAAACGCAAGGTATGCATAAGAGACCGCATCTTTGTTGATACAGAAGAATGCCCAATCTGCAAAATGAGCCAATTCTCAACAAGCTGGAGCGGAAGAATGTACATACTTAACCCAGAAAAATCACTTATTGCACAAAAAATTGACATCAAAGACAAAGGCGAATATGCAATCAAGGTGAAATAATGAAAATTGACATCAAACAAAAACAGGAATTTCCACTATTAGGCAGATTAGAGATTTCTGGAACACTAAGCTTTGATGCTGCCACACCAAACCTAAAAGAGGTACAACAAACAATTGCTGACAAACTTAGCACTAAACCAGAACTCATTGTAATCAATCATGTCTACTCAGATTTTGGCAGCAGAAATGCACTAATTAATGCCTATATCTACCAGGATACATCATCACGAGACACATTTAGTATCATACCAAAAAAGAGCTTGGTTGCTGCTGCAAAACTAAAATTTGACACAGTGCGTAAACAAACTGCAGAAAAAAAAGCTGAGACTACTCCAGACTTAAAGCCTGCAGAGGCATAAATAACTAAAATGGCAGGCAAAAACAAGAAACCAAAAGGGCTGTATGCATTATACGACCTAAAATCTGGATCAGTATCACTCAAACATAAATCCTGCCCAAAATGCGGAAGTGGATACATCCTTGCAGGACATAAAGAAAGACGCTACTGCGGCAAATGCCACTATACTGAATTTGTAAAATCAAAGTAAATTCTTTTGCAACAATGGATCTTATAGAACTTAAACCACTTATCCCTGAACTATTTTACAACACACTTACTCGCACTGGTATTACCTCACTTAGACCTGCTCAAACTAAAGCAATAAAAGCAGGATTATTAGACGGAAAAAATATCGTTGTCTGCACACCCACTGCCTCTGGCAAAACCCTTATTGCTGAACTAGCAGGGATTAAACGCATCCTTAATGAAAATGGCATCATGGTATATGTTGTCCCTCTCAAAGCCTTGGCAAGTGAAAAGACACGGGATTTTAAGAACAGATACGAACCAATGCTTCGAATTGCGCTTTCAATCGGAGATGCTGAATCATCAGAACCATACTTAAGAGACTATAACATAATTGTATGCACTGCAGAAAAACTTGACTCCTTAATTCGCAATCATGCCACATGGCTACACAACATTACTACCCTTATCATTGATGAGATACACCTACTTAATGACCCAAACCGCGGCCCAACCCTAGAAATTGTCATTACCCTCCTACGCCAGATTATCAAAAACATGCAAATCATTGGATTATCAGCAACAATAGGCAATCCACAAGAACTAGCAGACTGGCTTGATGCAAAACTTGTTATTGACGACTGGCGACCAGTACCTCTTACAAAAGGCATTTTTCACGACAACACAATCGAATTTGATTAAAACCCTATACTTTCCATAATAACCCCTGGTTCAAATACCTTAAGATCACCATACTCTTGCCCAGTACCAATAAAGAGAATAGGCTTTTTAGTAATAAAAGAAATCGAGATTGCTGCACCTCCTTTTTCATCAATATCAGCCTTTGAAAGAATAATCCCATCAATACCAACAGCATCATTAAAAGTGCGTGCTTGCTCAACACAATCATTTCCAGTTATAGACTCTCCAACAAAAAGAGTAAGATCTGGCTTAGCAACCCTAATAATCTTTCTCATCTCATCCATAAGATTCATATTAGACTGCATACGACCAGCTGTATCAATAAGCACAATATCCTTATGCTTACTTTCTGCATGCTTAATAGCATCAAATGCAACAGCTGCAGGATCTGAACCATAATCATGACGAATAAGCTTAATCCCAAGCTTATCTGCATGAACCTGAAGCTGATCAATAGCTGCTGCCCTAAAAGTATCAGATGCAGAGATAACCACACTAAATCCTTGCTTAATAAACCAATGACACAGCTTTGCGATAGTTGTCGTCTTACCTGAACCATTAATACCAACCATACAAATAACAAGAGGCCTGGCTTCTTTTTTTGCCTGCTTTGCGCTTTGGATAATATCAATTGATGTATTAATAAAAAGAGAGGAAATAGAATTACGCAGAGATGATAGTATCACCTCCTGCACCTTGCCACGCCTAATTGGCTTATTAACAAGTTCTACCCTAAGATCTGCCTTAATCTTGTCAATAACCTCAACTGCCACATTATTTTCAAGAAGACCTACCTCAAGTTCCCAAAACATAGTATCAAACTCTTGATCATTAATCTTTTTAGTAACAATCTTTTCCCCAATTAGAGCAAAGATACCTTTTTGTTCTTGCACTAAAACCTGCTCTTGTTTAGGCTCTTCTTTTATTGGGACTTTGTTTCTTTGAAATAATCTTGAGAAGAATCCCTTTTTTTTTCCTTCAAGATTGGTTTGGGCTTGTTTTTTTGGCTCTTGCACAGAGACTGGAACTTTTTTTTTAGCTGACCCTTTTGGTTTTACACCAACTTGTTTTGGTGATACTTTTTCTTTCTTCACCCTTGGAGCAACAACCTCTTTTTCCACAACTATATCAGGTGTTTCTTCAACTTTTTTTGTAAAAAACCCAACTGCATTCTTGATTTTTTGTTTTAAGAAAGAGAACATGGTAACACTATGCCATTGATGCTAATTCTTCTTGAATCTGTTCTGCTTGCACAGCAAGAGTTTGAAGCTGTTTAGTCATCTCAACCTCAGCTTTGCGAATCTCACTAATCTGCTCAGAAAGCATATCCTGAACTGCTGGAATCGTCTTAGTGATTGCTGTTCTACCACCAATATTAACAATAATCTCCTTACTATCACCTAACTTTGCCTTAGTAAAAATTCCTCCTGCAAGAGCAACAAGAATATCACTTCCTTGCTCAACTTCTGCAAATTCGCTAAGCGCTTGATGCGTTTGCGTAAGTTCACCAACCTGTGCATCAAGCTGCTGAAGCTGCAACTGCATTTGCTTGATATGCTCAGCTAACATCTGAAGCTGAAGATACCTCTGTTCTATCACTTTTTTATTACCAATAGAAACGCTCTGCTTCATACAGCCAAAAAGACTGCCTTAGTTTATATAACTTCTCAATCAACAGAAATGCCTCGAATTCGCCTACACAGCCGGAGCAAGCTCAGGGGTATGCGGCGAATCCGTCGCTTCGCGACCGGCATTTCTGAGATTACAAATTGGG
>CAZQZJ010000032.1:0-13105 GCA_964597775.1 uncultured Methanosarcinales archaeon | reverse complement strand
CATCTCAGCAGGTTCTACGATCATCAACAAGGAACATATCCTTATTCAGTCGGGGATAAACCTCATCATTGACTTAGACAGAGATCATCTTGAACTTATTAAAAGTATAGGAAATGAAAAAATGGATGCATCAATTTTTGAAACTAATACAACCTGCATTCACATGACTTTGGACACCAACCATCATTTCTAAATGGACAAGGAGAACTTGTTGCCTCATCAAAACAATAGCCCTTTAAACTAGAACACGGATACTGCTTTGTAGCATATGGCTGATCAGCACGCGTATACGAAATTGCAGCAGTAGGATTAGAATTCACAAACAAAATCAGGGAAACAATAATAAAAATACCAAGAACGCCTGTTACTAACAAATGCTGCTCCTCCATTTATACCACCAATACAAAAATTAATGATTTTTCATCCATCCATACTCACCATCTTTTATTAGCTACTCTTGTATCACTCCTATTTCCTTGAGCTTCCCCTATTTATTGTTTGTTGTTTTTCGCCCTTAACTGTGCTGCAAAAAGATCATCCATACTAAACCTGTACTGCTCACACATAACCTTAGGAATCATTTCTCCAATAACCTGCCACCTACTCTTTTCCTTACAGAACTTGTTCTTTGCTCTATTTACAGCAAGCAGGATTTGATGCGCAGTTGCCAAAGACTCATCACAACCATCTGATCCTAACACATGAGCATATGCATGCCCAATAAGCTCGTGATCAATCAAACTCTGAATTGCAAGCAAACCAAAACGCGTAAAAAAAGAATGAGCACTTAGTGGATTGTAAACAATTATCTCATATTGATACGGCTTACCATCAGAGTAATCACTTTCAGAAGGAAGCATTGTCTTTCCAAAATAAAACAAGGATGACTCCATGCTATGATTAGCTGTCAAACAAAAATCAGTATGATCTACTAAATAATCCAAATGCTCTGGACTGTAGCCTGCATACAAAGCAGCTGTTTCAATCGAACCTTTACAACACTCAAGAATAACCTGCTCTGAAAGCAGCCTGGATACCATTGCCATACTCACAAACACAGAGACGAGCGGTACTATAAAAATCTTAAGGAAGCCAGGTCTTTGGATTCTCAAGCTTAGCAGGAAGATAATCTGTAATCACAAAATTAAGACCAAATGCAGCCAAAGCCTGCTGTTCAGCACGCTTTTTAAGCGCAACAATATCACTTAAAGCCTGCTGCCACTCCTTATAATGCTGCACAAAAGGATCATTTTTCATACCATCCCTAACCCTCTTCACATCAACCTCCTTAAGCGGATGCGTAGGCAACTTATAATCAATAATATCCTTAGCAGTAATCCCAAAAAACTTAGCATTAGGAACACAAAAATACTTATTAATATGAGCAGCATTTCCTGAACCAACTTTGAGAGTACGATAGATATTAAGCCAACCATATGGATCACCATCAGTAAAGGCATACACTGGAAGCTTCAAATCATCAGCAAGCCTTCTAATAAATCTCCTTGTAGCACGAGTAGGAACACCTCCAAGCGAAATAAGAATACAGTTTGCATTTCTCCAATACTTATGCTTAACAAGACGCTGAAACATACCAGCAGTTTCAATAGCAAGAACAAAATCAGCCTTTGTCTCAAAAAACAAATCCTCAACACTAGACGGAATAGAATACGCACCTGACACAAACTTAGTACAATCATGCTTAATCTCCTTCTTAGTCTCAGGATCAGTTTCAATCACTGTAATTTGCCCAGCAATCTCCCCACCCTTTTCCTCAGGCAAAAAACCCATCTGCTCACGATTCACCATCATCATCGCCTCAATATCATCCATCACAGCATCTGACTCAGGCTGCTCAACAAAACGCGCCTCACCCCAATTCTTGGACACATAATACGCCTCTCTTTTCGTAGCAATATCATCAGTTTTCACAAGCTCTTTTGAAAGCGCCATCATACGAAGGGTCTGAGCAAATGTCTTAACAGTCGCAGCAGTAAGTGTACGAGACTTTTTCTGACCCTTGAGCGCAAAAAAACCATCCTTTGGATCATAAGTCACATTTGAAAGCGAACGAAGCGGCATTTCAAGCGTAGGCTGCTTTTTTGAAAGAATAGACTTATACACATCACTTGCATGCTCCTTAATACTCACCAACACAGGCTTTTGCTTCATTCGTCCTCAACCCCATCCTCTTCTCTACCTACCTTTGCAAAACTCTCATCATACTCAGGATTAGCCTCTGGATCAAAATCCATCTCAAGAAGCTCACCCCTATGCTTCTCTAAAATCTCATACAGATTAGCCTTAATCTTCTCATCATCAGACTTCTTGAGCTCAACAAGATCAATAAGCGCATCTGCAATATGAGGAATAAAAGTCTCAATATACCCACGCTTCTTACCCTCACTAGCAATACGCTTTTTCTTATGAACATAAATAGAAAGCTTACGCCCACACTCCTGAAGCGCAAGCTTAATCTCCTTAACAATCTCAGGATAATGCGCAATAGCCTCCTTAGACTCAGAAGTAAAAGGCACCCAAACAGAGGCAATATGAATAAGAAGAGTCACTGGACCAATAGGAATAGCACCACCTGACTGATTCAAACCATACGGCTTCCAATTAGTCTGCACAATAGACTTAGTAACTGCACACGCACCTTGCTGATACAACAAAGGAACCCTATTAGCAAAACGCAGAACCTGAGCAGCCTGATCAGCAGACTGCTGACCACCCCAAGCAATCCCAGCCTCAACAATAAATGGATTTCCACGATACACACAAGGAGACCTAGACACAGCAGTATAAAACTCAGCATTCACCTCCTTACGCAAACCCTTTTCTAACGCATCCTCACCAATAGGACTTACACAATCAGCAGGAGGAGCCATCAACTTTGTATTCTTAATCCCATTCATAAGCATCTCAACCAACTCCCTACTCATCTCCTGCGGTCTTGTTTGCGCAAGCAACTTGGCATTTTCACAAATAAGCTTAGCAGTCTCAGAACCAACACGCGAAAAAGAATCAGTAAGAAATGCCTGAAGCGTACGCTTATCAGTAGACTTAAGCATCTGAATCATAACCCCCAACTCAACACCATAAGGATGAGGCTTAATCTCCTTAGGACGCGGAGGCACAACCTCAACAGCACGAGGAAAAATAATCTGCTCAGCCTTAGGATTTGTATAAATAAAGGTTGCATGAGAATTTGTAATCGCAGTTTGCTTAAGATACTCATCAACAGACTGCGGACCTTTAAGATAGGTTGCCTCTAAATCAATCTCAATACGCGTACCATGATCCTTATTCCACTCCCTAGACTCCTCATTCATAATAACAGGCTTGTTATGCTGAGTATCAATACCCAACTCCATATACTGAGCAGAACGATTAGGCCCAATCTTGGAAATCACCCTTGCAGGCTTACCAGTAGTAAGCTGACCATACATCACAGAAGCTGAAATACCAATACCCTGCTGACCACGACTCATCTTAAAGGAATGAAACTTAGAACCATACAACAATTTTGCAAAGATATTAGGAATCTGAGCCTTTACAATACCAGGACCATTATCCTCAACAACAACCTTAAAGCGATCATTACCCATATCAATAATCTCAATAATAATCTCAGGAAGAATACTAGCCTCTTCACACGCATCCAAAGAATTATCCACAGCCTCTTTAACTGTAGTAAGTAAAGCCTTACGCTTATTATCAAAGCCTAATAAGTGACGATTTCGCGAAAAAAACTCTGCCACGCCAATTTCGCGCTGCTTTGTTGCTAGTTGTTCTGCAATTGTTTCTACCATACATGCTCTTGTGCCAATTTTTTGTGCTTTTCCAACCATTTATATACATTTCGATGAGGAGAACCAGACAAGAGCATATCCACAGCACGCCTTGCAGCAGCAACACAACCAACCTCACCAAGAATAGACACTGTTTTACCATACACAGACACATGCGTATTGGTAAGCTCCTCAATAACCCTCCTAGACTTACCCTCAAACCCAATCACCCTGCCTTTAAGACGAATCAAATCATTCTTAGTATCACCATACTCAGTGATTAAGATCATATCTATACAATAATCTGGCTTAAGCAAAAGAGTTGCAATCTCAGGATTAAACCCACGTGAAATAGCCTTAATAATATCACGACACGCCATCAAAAAAACAGCATCTTCACCTTCAACAAACACCTCACCCTCTGCTGAATCAATAACAATACGAGTCTTAGTCTCTTTTTCAAGACGATCCTTAACCCTACCATCCTTACCTATAAGAACAGCAATACGATCCTTTGGAATCCTGAGCTCATGAGCAAAGAGATCTCTAGAATCCTCTGATGTTGAGATTGTTTTCATAGGGAGGTGATACAGCATGCTGCTGCACACCAACAAATATGCCTTACTTTATATAATTAACTTGAAAATTTTGAAAACAGCAGGCTCGAACTTTTGACAATCCTAATTTGTAACCTCTCCAAAAATCTTATCCTCATCACAATCAACCCCTAACTTTTTGAAGAACACACAGACATTCTTAATATCCCTCTTCAGATACTCATATGCTCGCGGATTCTCCAATGTTGTAGCCTGAGAAAAATCAATAAAAACAGGATTCTCACCAGAATTAAGAATATTAAAACCAGAAAGATCACCATGAACCAACTTTTTTCTGAATAACTTACGCATAAAGATAACAACCTTTGCAAGAAATTGCTTTGGATCTGCTGGATTCTGATCCTTTAACATAGGCGCAAGAACACTATCCCTAATTGATTCAATCACAAGCACATTATGCAACACTGAAATCGGAGTTGGCACACGCACACCTGCTTCACGCGCAATAAACAGATTCCGATACTCTCTTTTGGTCCATGCAAAAATAATCCTCCGATGATTCTTACGCAGATATTTGTAACGCTCATCATACTTAATATAATCATACATCCGATTAAAATCACAAGACTCCAAACGATAAATCTTAACAATAACCTCACCATTCCTACTTGTTGCAGTAAAAACATTCGACTCCTTACCAACAAAAACAGGACTTTTGAGATCAACAAAAACACCCTTATCACGAAGCTGATTAAGCACTCTAAGAGTAAAAGCATCAAAAACATTACCATACACCTTAAAGGCTTCTCTGGAATTACGAACCATTAACTATCAAAATTATCATAGTATTTAAGATACATGTTAAGCCATTATGACTACAGGGATCAGATAACCACCAACAAGCTAGCAAGCTTTATAAATTAAAGAGAATTTACCATCATATCATTCATACGGGTCCTTGACCAAACAAACACGCAACTGTGTTCGTGATGCGGGAAAGACACAAATGACTGACACAGCCCGTCACGAGAGTGCTCAATGAGTTAAGACGAGCGATGAGTTTACGCTACCCATCGCATGTCGTACAATGAAACTGAGAGTTAGTCTTCGGGCACCAGCTCACAATCACAACTATCAAACAAAGCCAAACTTCCAAAACATAGTCGCACATCATCACACAAAATAAAAAAAATTGTCATAGATCTGCAACTTGTTATGGAAAACATATGAAGTCACATTCCTTACTAATACTGCATTCGCAGTACAAGTAGTGAGACTTCTACTGGCTACTAACGAGGGAGAAAACCATGGGAAAAATAAGCCAGATTGCATCTAAATACATTATACACACAGCTATTGAAATCGAAGGCGTCATCGACAGACCAGATGTCATAGGAGCCATCTTTGGCCAAACAGAAGGACTACTTGGCGCAGACCTTGAACTACGAGAACTGCAACGCTCAGGACGCATTGGCAGAATCGAAGTCAATGTCGAGATACGAAGTGGCAGAAGTCAAGGAACAATCATCATACCATCATCACTTGACAAAGCTGAAACATGCATCATCGCAGCAAGCCTAGAAATCATCCAACGCATTGGACCATGCAATGCCAAACTCAGAGTCCAAAAAATAGAAGACGTACGCATTTCAAAACGAACACAAGTAATAGAGCGAGCAAAAGAACTTCTTCGACAAATGGTGGATATCACTATGCCAGACAGCCAAGAACTAGCAGAAGAAGTAGGAGTCTCAGTACGCATCCAAGAAATCACTGAATACGGCAAAGACCACCTACCTGCTGGACCTGAGATCGAAGAATCAGAAGATATCATTATTGTAGAAGGAAGAGCTGACGTACTCACACTTCTAAAAAACGGATTTAAAAACGCCATAGCACTCAATGGCACAAGCGTCCCAGAAACAGTCAAAGAACTCTGCACCAGAAAAACAGTCACTGCCTTTGTTGACGGAGACAGAGGAGGAGATCTTATCCTGCGAGAACTCTTTACTGTAACTGAGATCGACTTTGTCACAAAAGCACCAGACGGCAAAGAAGTTGAAGAACTCACAAAAAAAGAAATCCACAAAGCACTCAGATCCAAAGTAGCTGCAGAACAAGTACGAATCGAATTTACAGAAAACAAAAGCAACCTACGCAACAAAAGACCAATATTTGAACGCCCAGACAACAGACCACCACGCATGGGAGAAAGGATTGAGAGACAAAGAGACGAACGCCACGATGACCACACTATAACACGAGAAGAACGAATTTTGCCTCAAATAATCATGACAGCTGAGCAGCGTGGAAAACTACAAGAAGTCTTTGAAAGCCTGCTTGGCACACGAGGAGCCTGCGTACTAGACAACAAATTAGCCATCCTTGGTAAGGTTCCAGTATCAGAACTTACCAAAACAGTACGAAGCCTCTCATCAGCATACGCCCTAGTCTTTGACGGCAGCGTAGACACAGAGATTGTATCAGCAGCAGAAAACTCAAATGTACAACACATACTTGCAATGGACACAAAAGTCAACCCAAAAAACTGCAGAGTCAACATCATGGTTGCTGAATAAAAAAAAGAGGAGCGCCACTTTTGAACCCCCTTTTTCGCCTTCTTTTCACGTCTGTTACAAAAACTTAAGTTGGCCAGAGACTGAGATTAAACGTTTTTTATAATACTAGAATCACGTCTTACTGATTTAATTTCTGCACTGCCTTTTCATTATAAACTATAGTTGCCTTATTCTGCAAACCTAACACATACAGATGCGCTGCCTGCGTAATCTTCTGCGCACGCAATGACTGCAAAATACGCTCCTTAGCCTGATCAAAACTCAACTTATTTGCAGGCTTTTTATCTTTCACAAGAATCAGATGATAACCAAACTGAGACTTCACAGGATCCTTTGTATACTTTCCAACACCCAAACCAAATGCAGCATCCTCAAAAGGCTTAACCATCATACCCTTACTAAAAAACCCAAGATCACCACCATTCACAGCAGAACCAGAGTCAATAGAATAATTCATTGCAAACTCTGCAAAAACTTGAGATAGATTCTTTGCAGACTTGAGCATACTCAACAACTCCTTAGCACGACTCTCATTCTCCACAAGAATATGACTTGCCCTAACCTGCTCACCAACCTCAAAGAGCTGAGGAGACCCATCATACACTGCTTGCGCCTCCTCAACTGTCACATTAATTAAAGGATACAACTCCTTTTCAAAAAGCTTATTCATTATCAAACGATTACGCGCAAGACCAATCACATCATTTCTACTTGCACCACGAGACTGAGCATTTCTCCAAAAATCCTCTGCTTTCAGACCAGACTGACTCAAGACATCATTAATATACTGCTCTGCATCAGCAGCTGATGCAGAAATCCCAACTGAAGCTGCACGCTGCATCAACAACTTCTCATTAATAGTAATATTAAGAAACTCCGCCTTACTAATACGCTGCTGCTGATCTGGCTGAAGCTGACTATACAACAACTCAAGATTACCATGTGAAATCTTCTCACCATTAAGAGTAACAAGAGTAATATCCTCACCAGACCTTGGCATATTAAAATAAATAAAAAAAACAACACCCAACAACAAAAGTACAGCTGCAATCGCAATATATGTCTTACTCAAAGTAAGCTCAAGCTCATCCTTTTTCTTAGGAACATGCTTAACCTGCAAATCAGGATGTTTATCCTTATGAACAACATCCTGGACTGACTCTAATACTTGCTTTTTTTTCCTTACCACATATTCACCTAAACCTGGGCAACCTGACACTATATAAAAATGTTTGCACGAAAAATTTGCTTATTGTTGACTTGCACCAACATAAACAAATTTTATATAAACTAACTGTTTGACTATTTTATATATGAACACTTGGAGATGTGAGGTCTGCGGATATATCTATACAGGAACACAACCACCACGCATCTGCCCAAAATGTGGAGCAGAAGACGCATTCTACAAAATAAAAAACTTCGTGGTGTCAACGACGCCTTTGATAGTTGGAGAACACCCTAATTTAACCCAACAACCTAAAAAGAATATTGCAAGTGAAGAGATTATTCAACACTCTGAATAAAATGTTCAAGGATACTCTGCATACACAACCTGCCTCTGACTTGAGATTAAGGTTGTATCAGGAATACCAAATGAAGACTCGATAAACCTACCAAAGGAATTCCTCACCACACCATCAGCAACTGTCACATCATAATGATTTCTCCCATTCAATAGATATTTCAATATCGACTTTACACCAAGATTCCTATCATACACCATCAAAGAAGAACCACGAGGAATATTACCATCCTCAACAACTGAAGTCACAAAAGCAGCCTGACCTTGCATATCAATCCTAGAATCCTTAAACAAATTCACCTGCACAAAATTATTCGACAAAAGCCCATACACATTCCTACCAGGAAAGGCTTGATGAGGAAACCCAACAACAAAATCAAACTGACCAGAAAACTCAAACTCTTCACGAGAAGGCCTTTTCCTATACTCTGGATAATCCTCACCAAAAGACAACACAGCACCAGTAATCAGACTATGAATCAAGACCTCATCAGCAACAGAATCATATGGAACCCTCGTGGTTGTATATGTTGCATAATCAGCCACTATCACATCATCAGTTAGCTGGATCTTTAACCGATCAGAACCCTGCCTTGGCAATATCATTGATTGATTCAACAAGCCTTGCTTAGAAAAAACCACACCAACAGGAACAACCTCCACAGACTTACGCGAACCAAGTAACACAACAGAACGAAAACCATCAGCAGTAGCAATCTCGATTGCAGCATTATTATCAGAAAGACCAGAAATAATCAATGCATCAGATAACACCTGAACACCACCAGACACAGCAGGACCACGACGATTTGTAGGAACTGTAAGATTACCCTTGCCAACTGTATTACAAGTCAGCGAACCAAGCACCAACATCTCACACTGACCAGAACCAAAAGAAAGCATATTCACATTTGAAAAAACAGCATCACCAGAACGAAACAAACTAGGCTGAGTACCCCCACTACCAACAAGCAATACTCTGCCCTGCTTATTAACACCACCACCAAACCACAACACATCAGACAACAATGAAACTGACGAACCAAGATCCATAGGATTAGAACCAACACTACTATTTGGCAAAAAACCAGAATCAGCCCTAATATTAGGCAAAATCTCAATACCCAACTGTTTAGTCATATTAGGAGGATTCCAAGACTTTGCAAGAACAACAGAATCAAAACTTGCTAACTCAGAAGAAAAAATCGGTAACAATCTTGAACGCGCACCCTGCAACAAGGCATTCACCTGTCCAACAGTCATCACCAGCTTTCCAAGATCAGGAACAAAAGAACCAAACACAGCACCACCAAGAAGAAACTGCAAAGGAACCATATCAACAACATAATTCTTCTGAGCACTATAATACACATGATACTTCTCACGAAGCGTAGCAAACGCAGACTTAAACCTATACTGCAAGACATCAGTCTGCTTACTAGACCAACACTCACGACTCAAGGGATCCAGAACAGAACTTAGATTAGCAACCAACTGATCTGCTTTCAAACGCTGAGCAAACTGCTCTGCAGCAGAATGATTAACATAACCATCCATAACAGACTCAACACTCCTATTCCAAGACTCAATAATCAAATCAGTCTTATTAGCAAACAAGAACTGACAATCCTCAAGCTCAGACTCAGGAACAGAACGACACGGAGCATTTGGAGAAACAGGATTCTTACTCATTACTAACAACTTTAGAAACTCCTGCCTTTTCTCCAAACCAAAACCATGACAACCACGTGGATAACCTGGAAGTGGACCAGTATGCACAAACTCACGACAACTCTTTAAACAATCAGGACCATTTACTTTAGGAGCACCAAAATTACACTGCGGAGGAAAAGAACCCTTACCAGAGATATGACACTTATTACTTGGCTCCTTCTTAACTGCAACATGACAACCATTACACGGAAACTGCGCAGCACACGCAGCATAAGCAGAACACGCAACCAAACGACCACACAAACGCAATGAGGAACCACGTTTACTTATAAGATTTAACAAAGGCTGACTTACACCATAGGGATCACCCCCAAACCAAGAATCACATCCATTTGCATCAACAGCAATACCACGATCAGCAAGACCAAGAGGAATTAACGGCTTTCTAAACACATCCTTTCCAGTACCAAGAGGAAGAGACACCACAGGCTCACCTAACTCATCAGTATCATACACCTCCTCAACAAGACCAATCTGCGCAGCCCATACCTTTTCAAGGATTAACTCCTCATGAAGATTCAACTGATGCGGATCAAGAGGCACAAAACGCTCCTGACCAAAATAACTCTTAGCCTGACGAACAGAGGTTGTAACTAGAAAAAAAGGCAGAGCCTTAGCAACATCCACACTACTTAATGTTGACCAATCCTGATCATCAACCCAAAACGGCTTTACTTTTTCTAAGAGAATCTTTTCATTCTTACTAAACATATTAGGATCAGTCAACTCTTCAAATCTTTGATTACTAAAATAACTCTGAACCTGCTGATTTGAGGCACGCAACATTAACTCCTCTGAAGACTCACTAATATTTAGACTTGTTAACAAAGACCAATCCAAATCATTGGCCCAGATCGGCTCAGACTGGGCATAAACTAGAGATATCATCAACAACCACAACAAGATTCCATACCTCATACTATAGAAACACATAACCCCTCATATAAATGTTACCACAATATACATTACTCACACTGTGCTAAACAAGGAAGTGAATTGATATAATTTCAGAATCAGGTTGTGCAACCGTAGCAGAGCTACTGGGTATTGAAACCAATTCTGAAATAATCCCTGATTGTTTCAACACCCAAATTCATTGCATCAACCATACACCAATCTTCTCTGAACAGAAAGCATAGGTGATGGAGGAAACGACGACTCAATAATCCTACGCCTGTTTAATTTATTACGCCCAACCACTACACCACCACCAACAAAATAATCATACCCACCATCACCATCAACAAAATAATCCATGATTGTCTCAATACCCAAATTCCGTGGATCAACCATGGTTGAGAGCCCCCTCACCACCTTATTCTGCGACACTGCTGAGAGAAAACTATGCTGAGCCCACAAATCAATCCTCGCATCCTTATTAGGAATCACCTGAACATAATCCTTTGCCAACTTACCAAATGTTATTTCATCAGAAGCAGGACTTGGATTAAAACCTTTAAAAAACGAGAGACGAGTTGAGTATTCACGATCTTGCTTAGAAGGTCTCACTCGATACTTTGGATAATCCTCACCAAGATTTAACAACTGATTCGTCATAATATGAAAAATAGGACGCTCATCAGCAATACTATCATACGGAGAACGACTAATACTCAATGTTTCATAATCCTTAATCACAACATGATCTGAAACATCCACTCTCAATCTTCGATCTGGAGAAAACACAGCTGCCATTGTACCACGATTTCCAAATGGTATCTTATCATTACCACCTGAAAAACTTAATATACTTCCAGGAGCAAGAGTTGCGTCGAATCCTGAACCTGCTTGCTTAGGATTACCAACTGCCGAAGAAGCAAAACGACCAGCAACTGTATTATCATTTGACTCAGGATTCCGAACCACTAAATCAGGATTACCAGTAATAACACCATTTACTGTAATTAATGGCTGACCAGAACTTGCAAAAATCTGTGCACCAGCAGCAGTATAACAAACTAATTTGCCTTGCGTAAATCTAGCTTTACCATTTATACAAAATGTACTATCCATCACAGTAACACCACTTGAAGGCTTATCCACATCAGGAGACAAAGAAGATGGGGCCTGAATCTGACCTGGAAGTTGGTTTGTTGCCCCACTTCCTTTCTCAGCAAACAAATCCTTCACCATTCCAACAAACTGCTGAACCATCTGCATACCATCCCCACCTCCTCTTGGATCAACACCACCACCAGAAGCAGGCTGACCAGGAGCTCCTTCAAAATTATGATTTGCAAATGTTGATGTCTGAATACCCTCAGGAAACTCTTCCACCAACAATTGATGACCACCAGCAATTGCACCATCCAAATAAGCATTAGCTAAATCTGAACGACCTGCTAATCTCTGTTTGCCAACTGGTGTAAGGAAATAATTACCAAACGCCTGACCACCAATCGCCATCTGATCAGGACCAAATTTCGGGATATCATCAGGATATTGCTCAGCTAACATCTTAAGCGTCTTTGGATTATCAATACGCTTAATTTCATCATCACCCATCATATGCACATGATCAGCTGACCAACAAGAAAGACCACTGCCTGAAAACGTGGCTTGCTTTCTCTCTATAGATAAATCTAACGCACCAATAGCTGCTGTGATTTTGTTATCACTAGCATCCTTTTTTTGACAGACATCACGACCTTGAAATGGTCTTAACTCAAACCCATCTTGACACACCACCTCAGAAAGACACACACTATTAGCACCAGGCTGAACACCATCAGCACAAACAGGAGAAGGCTGCTGAGGCTGCTCCTTATTTTTATCATCTTTTTTTTCACCAATAAGACCTTTAGCCATATCCATAAACTCTTTTATTTTAGCAAAAGCATCTTCCTTTATACCCTGACCTAAATTGTTCACCTCATCTAACTTTGGAAGAGTCACCTTACCACAATCTGCACTCTC
>CAZQZJ010000031.1:0-13207 GCA_964597775.1 uncultured Methanosarcinales archaeon | reverse complement strand
TCATCTCTTCTCTTACATTCTTCTCTATCAGACGTGACATATTGTATCCGTGTTGTTGGCAATACGCCCTAAACCTCCTAAGCAGATCTGCATCTATAGTAAAATTGGCACGCTGCTTATAAGATAATTTGCGAAGCCTGCGCGTGCGATCATATTCCTCTAAGGCATCAAACATATCAGGATACTTCGCAACTATCTGCTTGACTGTTTTAAGGAATATGCTCTCTGACATTGGTAATCACCTGTTGTATTTTTTTCAGATTGGCAATATTGTTTTTTGAAATAGCCAACACGCATTGATCAATTCTTTCTGGATGAAAAGGAATATTATTGAGCTCCATAATGGCAGCAATCACTGCAGCACCTGTTCTTTTATTTCCATCCTCAAAAACATGGTCTATGAGGATTGCGCGACACAAAATCGCTGCTGCTTTGAGCCAATTCCTGGAACGCTGAACTGAAATTACTGCAAAATCCAAGCTGCTTTCATTGATTACTTTCCCATTATGGAAGAGTTTATTTGTCTCGATAAGGTCCTTTTTACTTAACATTCTATACACATGAATATGTATATATATTTAAATGTGCTGTTGGTAGGACTCCTAAAACCAACTAAGAACCGATCTTTTCTTCATGTTGATCTGTGATGCCCACCTCAAAACCACCATATTTATAAATAAGATGAGGCATACCTTATCAGTGAGAGAAGAAAGAACCGTTAGCGTAACTTCTCATCGAGGTAGCCAATGGGTATCAAAGGACTAAAACCAAGCCTTAGAGAAAAAAAACGATACATTGCATTTGAGATCATCTCAAAACAGAAGATTTCTTCTCTGGCAAAAATCCAAAAGGCAATTATCTTCTCCATGATATCATACAAAGGAGAAACTGGACTTGCCCAAAGTGGGCTCATGCTTATCCACGAACGATTCAACCTAAACACTCAACGAGGACTAATCAGAGTGAATCACAAAACACTCAACCACACCATAGCTGCACTCACACTAACCAAAACCATTGACAATACTGATGTTGCACTACACACACTAGGTGTAAGTGGAATCATACAAAAAGCAACAAAATTCATTGCAAGTTAAAAAAAAAAGAGGGACAAAGCCCTAATGGAGGAACCTAAACATGGAGGATGATAATATGCAACCCATGCCCCACCAACTTATGGGGTATGACCGGGCAATCACCATGTTCTCACCTGACGGCAGACTACTCCAGGTAGAATATGCAAAAAAAACAGTAAGACAAGGATCAACAGCCATTGGCATGGCCTGCAAAGACGGAATCTTATTTGTCACTGACAAACGTATCGTCGACAAACTTATAGTTCCAGAAGCCATTGAAAAAATCTGGAAAATAGACGACCACATTGGAGCAACTGCATCAGGCATCCTCTCAGACGCACGAGTCCTTATTGAACGAGCACAACTCAAAGCAGCACAACACCGCGTCACCTTTGACACAGCAATCGACGTACTCTCAATAGTCACAGACATTGCATCACTCAAACAAATCTGCACGCAAAGCGCAGGACTACGACCATTTGGCGTATCCACACTCATCGCAGGCATTGACTCCACTGGAATCAAACTCTTTGAAACAGACCCAACTGGCATATTCTTCCAATACAAAGCCACAGTTATTGGAGAAGGAGAAGCTGAAATAGGCGAAATCCTTGATACCGAATACAACGAAAATCTTACTATCGAAGAAGGACTACGCCTATGCGTGAATGCGCTTGTCAAAATCCTTGACAAAAAATTCAACGTGGACCGCATCGACGTTGCATTCATTGACACCAAAGACAAACACTTCCAAAAAATGGATCGATCACGCATTGAACGAGTCCTAAGAGAAATCAAAAAATCAAAATAAGGAACAAACATGACAGATATCTTACATGTAACAGATAAAGACATTGTTGCGCCAGGCGAAAGCCTTGCAGAAGGCATGGGATACCTACCTTCATGGGGAACCTATCGCGACGGCGATCACATCCGCGCCAACAGACTAGGACTTGTACAAATAGAAGGAAAAGTCATAAAACTCGTACCACTCTCTGGAGTATACCTACCACGAAGCGGAGACACAATCATCTCCCAAGTCATAGACGTACTTCTCTCAGGCTGGCGCATCGACACCTTCTCACCATACCCAGCCATGCTTACCCTAGCAGAAGCCACCACAGAATTCATTCCAAAAAAAGCAGACCTCACACGCTACTTTGACATCGGAGACTACCTCCTATGCAAAGTCACCAATGTCACCAGCCAAAACCTAGTCGACGTATCTATGAAAGGACCAGGACTGCGCAAAATAGGAAGCGGCCGCATCATACAAATCGACGCACACAAAGTCCCACGCGTGATTGGCAAAAACGGCTCCATGCTCACCCTAATCAAAGATACAACAGGATGCAATATCATCGTAGGCCAAAATGGAATCATCTGGATTAGCGGAGAACCAGAACAAGAAGTTATCACAGTCCAAGCAATTATGCGCATCTGCGCAGAATCCCACACATCTGGATTAACTGAAAAAATGGCAACATGGCTGACAACAACAACCAAACACTTACCAAAAAACAACACTATGTGAAACTCATGCCAACAAAACAAACACTCAAACGACCAGACGGGCGCGGATACGAAGACACAAGACCAATCACTGCAAAAGTCGGAATCATCAAAAACGCACAAGGAAGCGCCATGTTTCAAATCGGCGACACCCAAGCAATCGCAGCAGTCTATGGACCGCGCAATCTTTTTCCAAGATTCTTACAAAACCCACGCAAAGGAATCCTCAGATGCTTTTACAATATGATGCCATTCTCAGGACATGGAGAACGCATCAGACCAGGAGGATCACGACGATCCAAAGAAATCTCCATGGTAACACAAAACTCACTCCTACCAGTGCTCAATCTAGAAGACTACCCAAACACAGTCGTTGATGTCTTTATCGAATTTCCACAAACCGACGCAGGATCACGATGCGCAGGAATCTGCGCTGCATCCATGGCACTTGCAGACGCAGGACTTGCCATGAAAGACCTTATCGCAGCAGTAGCAGTAGGCAAAATCAATGACCAAACCATCGTAGACCTTAACTATGCTGAAGAAGCCTATGACGGACAAGTCTCAGACATCCCAGTAGCAATGCTACCAAACTCAGGAAAAATCACACTACTTCAAATGGACGGCATCATCGATAGGACATCACTTAAAAACGCACTTGAGATAGGCAAAAAAACTTGCCAAAAAATCTACACCATCCAAAAACAAGCACTCAAAGACAAATACAAGGTAGACTAAGATGCAAACTGAAAGCAAAAAACACATCCTGCACTGCCTTACAAAAGGCACTAGATACGACGGACGCAAACTTGACACACTCAGACCTATTTGCGTAGAATATGACACCTCAAACTCTGCAGAAGGATCAGCCACTGTAACTATCGGAGACACAAAAGTCATCGTAGGAGTCAAACTTGCTGTAGAAAAACCATTCCTTGACACACCAGACACTGGCAACCTCATGGTCAATGTAGAACTCACCCCACTCTCAAACCCAGAATTTGAACCAGGACCACCAGGAGAAATTGCAGTTGAAATCGCACGCGTAGTAGATCGAGGCATTAGAGAATCACACGCAATTAATGTCCACAAACTCTGCATAAAAGAAGGAGAAAAGGTCTGGTCAGTCATGATCGATGTCTGCACACTCAATGCTGCAGGAAACCTCATCGACGCATCAGCACTAGCAACCCTTGCAGCACTTCGCAACACAGTCTTTCCAAGCTATGACGAAAATAAAAACGCCATTGACTACGGACAAAAAACCAAGAAAAAACTCCCACTAGAACACGAACCTATTGCAATCACAGTCTGGAAAATAGGAGACCACTTTATCGTTGACCCACTTATTGAAGAAGAAAAAGCAGCAGACGCACGCCTTAGCATCACCACTATAGAAGATGGCAACATTGCATCACTTCAAAAAGGAGGCGAAACACCATTAACCATTGATGAAATCGACAAAATGATAGGCATAGCACTTGACAAAGCAAAAGAACTAAGATCAGCACTCTAAAAATGGAAAAAACCATACAACACTACTCAAAATACGAACGCGCACGCATCCTCGGAGCACGCGCACTTCAACTTGCCATGGGAGCACCAATGCTTGTAAAACTTAGCACACAAGAACTTGAAGCAATCAAATACAACCCAATTGAGATTGCTAAAAAAGAATACGCAGCAGGAGTTGTGCCAATAGAAATCAAGAGAACAACCAATAAGTCTTAGAAATTAACTACTTATCAGTTACTACAAAGTAAAGGTTTATATATTAGATTACCTTTACACAAACCCATGACCACAACAAAAACATTACTAGCACTCGGCTTAGCAAGCATATTACAAACAACACCATACACACCATCTTATCTCCAAGCACAAACATACCAAACAACACACACACAAGAACAACTGTATAATAAAGATCTTTATGATAAAAACTTTAAGAATTTGATCATTGGCCTTAGATCTAATGAAGAATATGCTCGCTGGAATGCTGTACGCAAAGCAGACCCCATCTTCAAAAAATATGACGCACTAGGAAATATTGCTAATATCATTGCAAACACAGAAAAACCTGAACTAAGAGAAAAACTTATTGAGAAACTACAAAAACAATACACTATCTTTGACAGGAAATATGTTATACCAAAAGAAAAAACAAAGAAGGAAAAATCAAAGGAAGGAGAAGGCATTACCGCCCTTTTTATACTTTTTGGTCACCTCACAAATCCTGATTTAAAGGACAAAAAAGGTGAGATAACAGCATTTGATGCACTTTTTTATAGATCTGATAAAAGAGATAGAAAACATAATAAAGACAATAAATAGACTTCTAAATAACAATAAAAAAAAAAAATCGCATTACCTCTGCCTCCCTAACAACAATCTTGCCCTTTGACGCAAATACACTGCACGCTCTTGCGCAGCAGAAAGCTTTGGTTGGGGCGGGATTGCCAGAGGTGAAGAAACTGGTGGCTGGTTTATTCTCTGCCTACGAGACTCAATTCTTTTTGAAAGATCTTTCCAGAATTTGATACGATCATCAAAAAACCCTATGCCACGTTTTCCTTGGAACACAAGATTCCCTGCTATAATATCATCCTGAAACCTATTATCCTTAGAATCAAGCTTGGTAAAAAGAGTAATACCAACAAGAGGACCCATTGCTTTACCAAATTTAACATTACTCTCTGCAGCACGAAGAATTGCAGGATCAATACTGTTATACATGCTTGATTCTGGTTTTATTTCAACCACATTATACTGCTTATACACATTTGTAAGCTCGGAAGAAGAAAAACCTCCTTGTGATGGATTACGCATATACCTTAACTTTTTCGCTAGATCAGAATCAGGACGAACAACAACACCACTTGGCTCAACCTGGATTACGCTCCCCATTCTATGATCAACAATAAACAATGTCTTTTCTTTTGCTGGATTAAAAGGATCATGCATAAATTCAATAGCAACAGGATTATTTGGGATAGGTATTTTATAATCCTGTTCTGAAAGACCCATTGAGATTCCTGCAAGTATTGTGGCATGGCGAGAAGCACCTTCCATCCTAATTAGCCCATACTGTCGCTGTGTTTCTCGCAAACTCAAAGGACCAAGCTTGTTGAGAGTGATAGGCTGATTAGGGATAGTTTCCAGTGCATCAAAAATTCTTCCATAAAACTCTGGTTTTAGAGGTTTTTCGAAAAAGTATTGGAGAGACTGTAAAAAATAGATGAAGGTGGTTAGATAACCACTAATAAGTGACTACATTAGAAAGGTTTATATAGGAGAAGATCATTACAAGAGATATGACAATCTCCAAAACACTATACACACTTGGACTTGCAGGAATATTATCAACAACACCATACACATCTCCCCATCTCTATGCGCAACCATACCAACTACAAGAAACTACAAAACAAGTCCAGAATTACGATGCTCTATTCCAACAGGTTCTTGAAGGACTGGGATCAGAGAACAATTTCGTCAGACATGTTGCAGTACTCAAAGCAAAACCAATAATCAAAGAATATGAAACACTCGCAGACCTTATCAATAAGATTGCAGTCACTGAAACAAAAAAAGATAGAGAATGCCTATCAAAAGAATTACAAAAAAAATATACTACCCTAACACACAATCAGTATACAAGAGATATTAAATCTGACAAAATATTAGTCCGAGAAACACCTGTAAGGCCAGATCCTGAAGCTGCAAGACAATTACTAGAAGGTTGGAAGCATATATATGATATATTTAACAAAAAGGATGAAAAGGGGATAAAAGAAATTTTGTTATCTATTCCAAAACTAAGAGAGGAATCACAAAGAGAAAAAGAAAAAAGAAATAAACAACATTGAGCCTATTAATTCTGTCTTCCTAACAACGTCCTTGCTCGTTGACGTAGAGACATTGCACGTTCTTGAGCAGCAGAAACCTTTGAAGGAGGTGAAGCTGTCGCAGGAGCAGATACAGCAAGCTGATTCACCCTTCTACGAGACTCAATCCTCTTTGCAAGATCCTTCCAAAACCTCATACGATCATCAAAAAGCCCAATACCTCGCTTTCCTTGGAATACGATATTACCATCTATAATATCATCCTGAAATCCACTATTTTTAGAACCAAGCTTGGTAAAAAGATTATAACCAACAAGCAAACCCATAGCCTGACCAAACCATGCATTACTCTCTGCAGCACGCAGAATCGCAGGATCAATAGAATCATACACACTAGACTCTGGACGAATCTCAAGCACATTATATTTTCTATACACTTCAGTCAGTTCAGCTGAGGAATATCCACCTCTAGAAGAATCACGCATATATCTCAATTTCTCTGCTATATCAGCATCTGGTTTTGATACAATACCACCAGGATCAACCTGAATCACACTACCCATCCTCTTATCAACAATAAACAAGGTTTTCTCTTTCTTAGGAGTAAAAGGATCACGCATCATCTCAAGAACAGTAGGATCATCAGGAACTGGAATCCTATAACCATACTCAGAAAGCGCCATAGAAACACCGGCAAGTTGTGTAGCCTCCTGAGAAGCACCGCTCATAAGGATTGGCCCATGCTTTTGTTCTGTTTCTCGCAAACTCAATAGACCTAATTTATTAAGAACAATTGGTTCTTCAGGAACACTCTCCATCGCACCAATCACCCTTCCAAAGAACTCAGACTGTAGAGGTTTCTCAAAAAATTTCTGAATGGTCTGTATTTTTTCTTCTCTATTGCCAAGAAGATTTGATGCACGTTTGAGTGTTTTGATTGTTTCTGGTTGTATCGAAGCACCAGTAAGTGCATGTATAGTAGCTCGTGCACCTTCAATAAGCCCATCAGCCCTCAAACCAAGACCTTGAGACTGTGGGTCATAGGAAGGAATCCCAAACCCAGTATGAAGATCAAGAAGCGTATCAACTCCCTTAATCCCCAATCTATCTAACCTCCTGCTTGCATCTTGTATTGAATTAAAATCACCTATTGCAGAAGCTGAAAGAACAGTATTCAGATCACGTATTGTTTTTGGATCACGAAGCATCTGCTGGCCTGACTTTGTATATGTATACCTACCAAGTGACTTGAGTGCCTTTTGAATATTCGCTTGATCCATCGCACCAAGATTTCGCGTGATAATAGTCTCAGCATCAATGATACTATTAATTTCATCAGCTTGAATAGTGTCTCCTATCCTGATTGCTCTTGCAAGACGCTGATCCTTGAGAAACTGTGATGTCCCATACCTACGACTAAGCTCATCAATAGCCTCCTTTTGCACATCTGACTTAGAAAGATGTGGAATCAATATCTCCATACCATTATCTGCAAGCAAAGACCTGAACCGCTTTGCATCATTTTTAAGTAACTTACCAAAATGATCAGCCATCACTGCTTCATGAGGAGCATGTTCAACTCTATTGCGATATCTAGAGAATCTTTGATAGGACTCAAGCACATCTCCAGTACTAGCCCTTTGCCTAGCCTCATCACGTGGAACAAAGGAAACCACTCCAAACCTCTTACTCAACCCATCAAAGGGATTTATTTCTGAGGCAACAACCATCTCACCTGGATTCAACGGCCCACCAACATAGGCAACACCTCTTCCCTGAATTCTGAGAAGCTCATCTGGATTATATAATTTACTTTTATAAGGAAATGTTGTCTTATCCAATCGAAGTGTTCCTCCAGAAGATGTAAATTTCTTCCACTTATCATTAGATGCATCTATTAGAATTGCTCCTTGAACTGATCCAAACAATTCTACACTTGCAGCATCAAAGGCTTTATTATTTACTTTTGCTTTACCAAATATTATTGCTGCTCCATTCCCAATAGGATTATTTGTTGAACCAAGAGCAACACTAAACTGTTCTTTTGAAGCAAACATGATCTTTGCTTCTATAACAGATCCACTCTTCATATCAATACGATGATTAGTTGTATCATAACTTCCCTTGCCTTCAATACCCACACTTCTTGAACCTGCATAACCAGAAACACGAACACTTCCCTCAATATTGACTACATCACCATTTATTTTAAACATTGTTTCTTCTTGAGGTTGGAATGTAACACCTCCAACACTTAGAAAACTATATCTTGTTTTGATAGTATCCTCTTTTATTTCTGCAGAGCCTTTGAGAACAGCACTTCCAATAGTTGCCCCACTTGCTGATTCAACCCTATACACACCATCACTATACTTAATCTTGCTATCGCGTGGTACCTCAATAGGTAAGGTCTTTTGATTTGGTGGAGGCACAATCCTAAGCCTACCTTCTTTGTACACAACCTGAGAACCTGCAGGAATATTTGAGGCTTCTATCGGCGGCCTACCAATACTAATAGAACCTTGAGATGTTGAGAGCACAACATCAAATTCGTCCTTAGAAAAAGTACCCTTCTTAATACCACTAAATGTGACATCTGAACCATGCACCACTACTTTTGCATTAGTAAGCTCCTCTACCTCAAGCACTTCACCTGAAGATAATGATAAAATATATTGATCAAGAATTGCACCATCACTTAGAATGTCAACATCCTCAAAATCGTTACCTTCTTGCGCTATGCTACTTGGCAACATGATCATGAGACAACATACAAACACAAGAAATTGTTTCATGACACAACCTCCTCAGACGTTGTACCAAACATAAAAACAAATGGCTCATTACCAATGCGCTGAGTCGTATCCACAATCATCACCACTGTGCTATTTGGCATCCAAGAAGACGCAGTCATGACCCACCTCTTATTTTCTGCATCTGAAACACGAAAGATATCTTCTGAACCATAAGAACGCTCCTCAACTGCCCAAGACTTTGCCTCCTCAATAAAAGGCAACACATTAATATTCACATGAGAAGCATACTCTGATGGAACAGCAGTGATTGCATCACCAACCTTTATTATCACAGGAACCTTTACATGCACTAGAACTCCCTGATTAGTAATAGATGATCTTACCTCAGGCAACAATGGCTTTTGAACAACCTGATCTGCAATACCCTGCAAACATATACTCATCTCAAGCCCAATCCACTCAGACAAATACCCTTCATAATACTCAAGAGGCAAATCAAGAAGTGTTGAACCCACACGATAGTATGCAATATAACGGCCATTAATCACAAGCGAAGGCTGGAATAAAGCAGGAGTAGTAAGACCACCACGAAGACCAAATTCTCGAACCCCACTACGCACTGCTAGATCTACACAGGACTGCACAAATGACTGAATAGCAAGTGATTCAGAATAGTGTGACTGCGGCAATGTAACTGTATATTTTGTATACAAGAAAGAAGAAAAAATAAGAATCAAGATACCTACCACAATAAAAATACTAACCTGCCCTCTTGTTTGCATAGAGAATCATCCCTAATCCTTCTTATTAAATATTGTGCAAGCTAGAAGAAGAGTTATGCCAACACAGGCAACCTAAAATCCTCATCTCTCACCGTATTAAACGCCATATTCTTAAATTCCACAACTGACTTTTGATTAGACTTTTCCTTTACATACCTTATTGGCATACCAAAGAATTCATCAATGTAAAGGCTATGCCTTACTGAACCATCAACATAACGCAAAAGCGTCATCTTCCTATCCTGAAGCAACTCTGCATTAGGCTGCTCTAACTCAAGCAACAACCCATTCACATCCTTAAACAACTCAGGCGGAAGCAAAGGCTTATACTTCTCATACTCAATAGCATAAGCCTCACCTTTTCTTGACTTACACAATGTAAAACCAGCACTACACACACCTAATGCTGTCCCTTCCTCCTTATTCAAATATATCCTATTAATACGATTATCAGTACCCTCAGCAACATTCACCACAATCGCATTATCCAAATCAATACGCACACGATCACCCATCACAAAAAAAGTAGCATGATAACCACCAACAACCTGACCAACAAACTGATACGACTTCACCTTATTCTTCAAACGATCCTTCCACTTCTGCGTTGCATTAGAAACCACTAACTTTGGCTGTTCAAGTATAGGAGCAGGAGGAGTCTTGATCTGTGATTGCTGAGCCGCAGGTGATTCTTTGTCCTTGACCACATCCTGTTGCTTATCACAAACTCCATTACTATCCCAATCATGACAACAAGAATTATTGATTATAACATTAGGATTTACACATACTACCTTTGGCTGACACGCAACTAATACAATAAGGAATATTAACAACAGCAACCTATATTTCATAACATAGCACTCCATGATCAAGGATATAAATCTTTTTCCACCAATTAGCCAATAAGCTTGTCACGAAACTCAAAAAGATCCCGAACAGTATGCTCATCCTTTTCCCTACCAATACGATCAATCACAAAACTTGTAATACCTACTGACATAGGCACATTAAAATCGTACTCTAAACTATCCCCAATGTGGATGATCCACAGGGCGCACTAACACATTATCTGCTAGTAGGGTACGCAATACTCCAAAACAATGAACAACCAATGCCTGGATTTGTTGAGCAAGGGACTTGCAGGTGCGAATCAATGTGATATATCCATGGCAGTTCCTACCCGACGAGATGAGGAAATTAATGGATAAGGATTGGCATGCAGGATTTTTAGAAACATCTGATATGATGTTCATTAAATCGGAATTGGTACGAGAATTAGATATACAAGAATCTTCTGCTCCTGAACCTATGAAATTCTTGATTGAATTCTTGATTGATTACAAACAGATGAAAAGAGATACACGCCATGGCACTTTGGGAAATCCTATCGGTGCAAACGCTGCTATTGGTAAGAAAAATATGAATATCGTCATCACCAAAATGGCTGAACACATCCTGGAGCTTCTCAAAAAATAAAGAAATTGCCTGAAAACTGACCATCCCACCACTCGCTTCGCTAACTTTGCAGCAAACTGCGGGGTATTGGTCAGTTTTCTCGCTTGCAGACCGGCAATTTCTAATTTCAGAATCGTGTTGTGCAACAGTAGCAGAGCTACTTGGTATTGAACCCAATTCTGAAATAACAACATGTGCCATTATTATATTGACACCCTCATAACCTTAAGAGTGACCACAACTCATCATATCAATACCTGAGCATCACGCACTAATCTCTGCGCTTTACTAAACTGAATCTTCGCCTTCTTTGCCACATCATCTGCACTAAGCAGTGCAATATCCTTAACCAATAATAAATGAGACGCAACCAACTGCTCAAGTATAAACTTCTCAACACCTAACACAGTAACTGGCCAGAGCTTCTTTGACTCAATAAGCCACTGCAAATTACCCTGCTTAGGAAAATGCCACCCAATCAACCTAAGACCACGACACACACCAAACTCTGCAGCATCCTGAGAAAACCTTGTATTTGTTACTAACCAACCCTGATCAAACCTCTCACACAAACCCTTTGCAGCACCATCTTGCAGATCCACAAACCTTGCCCAAGTATACATGGCAACATGGAGATTTGTATAAATCCCAGACTCGTTATGATACTTACACTCAATAAACACTGACACCTCCTTATTCTTTGCAACAACATCAACCTCATGCTTCACACACCTACCTTTAAGCATCAGATTTGTACGCGTTTCATATCCATATTCTTTCAACAACCTTGCAACAAACTTCTCAAACATAAACCCTGTTGGACCAAGCCGCATCAACGCAGCCTTAAGATCATAACGCGAAGCAACCTGAGGCTCTTGTTTTAGCATCAACAACACGCGATCAAGAAGCTGCCTTGTCGACATGCCATCACGAACCTGCTTAGAAATACGATTAACAATTCCATCGGCAACAACTGACTTTGCACCAGCACGCAATAATGTTCTCTTAATCTTCCTAGGATCAAACACCTCTTTTTCACCAGAAGCCTTAGTAACATAGATAACCATGAGAATACCCACAATCAGTTGTTTATATAAATGTCTAGAACTTCCTTGTAGTTGTGAAAATGACACTATGATTCCAACAATCGTTAAACTCAAGTCTGGTTTAAGACTTGTAAGTTACAGACCAGGACACTCCTGCCTGTTTAGGATCGGAAATCACGTAAGAATTACAGATGCTGACATTGTAGAAATTCAGACACAACAAGATAATTTCCAGGCTGCATTGTTAACCAAAGACAACTGGGTGGATATCACATGATCCCCTGCATCTTCTGCCAACCAGAACTGCTACAACCTGATATCTTTTTTGAAGATGAATTTCTCTATGCACTACTTAGCAAGGATCCTGTTTCACATGGACATAGCGTGATTACTACCAAACACCATTATACAACTCTTGAGGATATTCCATCCAAAGAAGTTCTTCATCTCTTTTCAACCCTACCAAAGATTGCAAAAAAGATTCTTTACGCCACAGACACCAGAGATTACAACGTCATAATAAATGCTGGAACAGCAGCAGGTCAACGCATCCCACACTTGCATATACACATCATTCCCCGTAATAAAGGAGATGGTATTCGCCTACATAAACCAACACCTTCAAAACTGATCCTCAAAGAAAAAACATCACTCTTGAAGAGACTGCGATTAGCCTATAGGAAATAACCTTAATTTTAGGATATTCCAAAAACGAAAGTAAGGTTATTT
>CAZQZJ010000030.1:0-13249 GCA_964597775.1 uncultured Methanosarcinales archaeon | reverse complement strand
GTTCTTGGGAAGTGGAACATCGCCATTATAGAGTGTGCCATCTCTCCAGGTTAGTTTCTCTGCTCCAGAAAGATCAATCTTCTCAGCCTTCAACTTTGCAGCAAGCTCATCCGAAAACCTAACAAGAGCCTGCTGATTAGTCTGCGAAGTAGGTAAATCAATAATCTGACTTTTATCAGAAAGAATCAAATCCCAACGAAATCTATCCAAATCCGCTAAAGAAACTGCACTCCAATCAAGACTAGGATTAAAACCTTGACCATTAACTGCAAATAAAACATGAACAACAACAAGTATACTGATACCAATAATACCTATCACTTTTTTCATCCCAAGACAACCTCTATGTTTTGTATGTTTAATTCTTCGTCTTATTTGACATATTTATATGTTGCTGTTTGTAAATGAGTTAAAGTGAAGAAAGGACAGCTAAATATCGTACCATACAAAATAATCAATACACTAGGATTACTAGACACATCACCTATGGATTAAATAGATTCTTCAATGTTGTTTGCTATCTCTTAGTAAATGCCTTAATATATCATTAATCCTACCAGGATCACCTTTACCTTTTGTTTTTTGCATCACCTTACCAACAAGAAAATTAAAGGCCTTTTCTTCTCCAGAGTGATAATCTTTAACTGCTGATATATGTTCTGCAATCACCTCTTTAGCATATTGCTCTAGTGCAGATGCATCTGAAATCCTTGACAAACCCTCCTCTTTTACATATGCTTTAACATCAAAAGACTTTTGAGCTAATTTTTCAATAATACGCTGACCAGTTTTTTCAGAGATAACATTAGTTTCAATAAGCTCAATCAAATCAGCCATATGCTGAGGTGTGAGTCTAGAATCCCTTAGCTTAACTTTCTCATGCTTAAGCACACGCACCAGTTCTCTACGAACCCAATTTGCTGCAAGACTTGGATTAGCACCCTTTTCAATCACTGATTCTAAAAACTCTGCAAGATCCTTATCAGAAGAAATAACCTTTGCAGTCTCAAACAAAACACCCTTTGTTGCAAAACGCTGTGTCTTAGCATCAGCAAGCTCAGGCATAGTATCACGAATCTGCTTAATCAAAGCCTGAGAAATATTAATCGGCACCAAATCAGCATCAATAATATACCCATAATCCTCCTCTGACTCCTTACTTCGCATTGAATACGTCACTTGTTTTTGAGCATCCCAACCACGAGTCTCACCTTGAATCTTAATACCATCCTTTATATCCTTTAATTGCCGTTTAATCTCATAACACAGCGCTGACTCAATCTCCTTAAAACCAGTAATATTCTTAATCTCAACACGAGTATAACCAGAAGATTTAACTGATATGTTAGCATCAGCCTTAATCACACACTCATCATTATCAAAAATTTCAAGATACTCTAATAAAATCACAAGCTGCTTCATAAGATCACGCGCCTCTTGCGGAGAACACAATTCTGGAGCAGTAACCACTTCAACAAGAGGATTACCTGAACGATTATAATCAACTAAAACATAACTACCTGAATGAATCAGAGACGCAGGATCCTCTTCCATATGCATTCGCGTAATATGAATAATCCTTCCTGAAGAAAGTTTAAGCTGCCCTTGCCTTCCCAAAGGCTCTTCATATTGTGTAATCTGATAATTCTTAGACATATCAGGATAAAAATAGGATTTTCGCGAAAAAATAAGCTGCGCAGCAATCTTGCAATTCAGAGCTAGTGCTAATTTAAGCGCCTTTTCCAACGCCACACGATTCAGAACAGGCTTTGAACCAGGATGCCCAAAACAGGTTGGACACACCCGGGAATTAGGCACTTCACTTTCCTCATAATGACGAGAACAACTACAGAATAACTTTGTAAGAGTGTTAAGTTCTACATGAACCTCAAGACCAATTACAATATTACTATTAAATTGCTTCACTATTCTAATCATGCTATCCTACCTCGAGGTGACTTGCAATCTGAACCAAACCAGATTCATTAAACTGATTTGTTGTAAGCATCACACCAATAGGAAGGCCTTTTTCTGAACCAAATGGAACAGATATATGAGGCATACCAGCAAGATTTGGACCAACTGTTAAGATATCCATCATATAACTCTGCAGTGGAGTTAGCTTTTTAATTTCATCAAAACGAGGCGGAAGAATAGGCATTGCAGGAGAAAGTATTGCCTGATACTTCTTAAACACTAACCTATACTCTTCAATGATCCTAGCCCTAATCTGCGCTGATCGAATATAAAATGCATCCCGATACCCAGCCATGCGAGCAAAGGTTCCCAAAATAATTCGTCGCTTAGCCTCTGCTCCAAAATACCTCTCCCTTACTGAAGAAAAATATTCATTGAAAAAACCATTTAACTCAATGCCTTGCCCATACCTTATTCCACAAAACTTTGCTAGATTAGTAGAGGCTTCAGATAAAGCAAGAATATAATATACTGGAATGCCATATTTAGATGTAAATGGCAAATCAATCTCTTCAACAACTGCCCCTGCATCTTCTAACACCTTTTTTGCACGCTCTACTTGCTGCTGAATCTTTGGATGCACTGCAGTGCGAAATGAATCCTTAAGCAGACCAATCCTAAACTTCTTGATACTCTTACCAATACAAGATGCATATGAAAGACATGCCTGTGCTGATGATGTTGAATCTTGAGAATCATAACCCTGAATTATCTCTAAGAGCAGTGCAGCCTCCTCTACAGATCGCGCCATGGTTCCTATTTTATCCAATGAATTGGCATAATCAATAAGACCATACCTTGACACTCTAGCATAGGTTGGAGTAAGACCAACCACACCACAAAACGCAGCAGGATTTGCAATAGAACCACCTGTTGACTCAGCCAATGAGAGATGTGGAAATGAAGCCATGCTTGTAATACCAGCAGATCCACCTGATGACCCACCAGTTGCTCTGAAATGATCATGAGGATTTGTTGGAATCCTAAACCCAACACCAACATTCACATTAAAACTCCCAAACCCAAATTCATCCTGGCTTGTTTTTCCAATAACAATTGCACCAGCCTGTTTTGCACGCTGAATAGCAGTAGCATCAAAAACTGGCCTATAACCTTTAAGAATTGCAGACCCAGCAGTTGATTCCATACCCTGAACACAGATACAATCCTTTACTGAAAGAATAACCCCTGCAAGTCGTCCTTTTGTATTACACTGCTTTGCTTGCTTGAGTGCAAGATTATCATCGATATTGTTAAAATAAGAATATTCTGCATTGATACGCTTTACAGATTCCAAGACTTTGTGCGTATGTTCAAGTAGATCAACTGAACCTTTTTGCGTTGCAGTAATATGCTCTTGTGTCTTTATCTTAGGCAAACTCCACATAGATTTCATTCCATAGCCCTCGGACCCTTAACATAGGACTCCTTTGCATGAGGAGCAAGGATAACAAACTGATTTGGAAGACTTGCTAACTCTTTTGTTAATGTAGACTTTTCGCGTTTTGTCTTACTTTTTAGAATATCATCTCGCAAGACATCTGAAAGTGGAACAGGATGAAACAGCGGCATTGTTTTTCCAACATCAACTTTACCTAGAATGGAAAAAGCATCAACAACCTCTTTAAGCTGCTGTGCAAACTCCTTTGCTTCTGCAGAAGAAATACTAAGCCGCGCAAGCAACGCTACCTTTTTTACTACATCCTCACTGATTTTCATCTTTGCAAGATTACCCTATACCTATAAATTCTTTCCTAAAAAAATTCTCTTAAAGCGAATTTTTGTGATTAAAAATCAAAGAGATGATGTTCCTCTTTTTGAACATACAATATCTTTGGCTTTTTAGTTTGCTCCATCTCATCTTCTTTGTTTATTGCACTAATATGAGATTCAATCTCTTTGAGCGATTGGATCTGATGCACACCCTTTTTTTTCTGCTCACGATCTAAAATCAATGCATGAATACCAAGACCTGAGGGAATATCATAATCAATATCTTTACTATCACCAACATGAAGCACTTCACTTGGCTTACACTGATACGTCTTTACAATAAACTCATACAACCGCCCATCTTTTTTCGTGACATTAAAATCATCAACAGCAGAAACAATTTGTTGAATATCTTTTAACAATCCACAAGCGATAAGCTTTGCACGTAAGAAATCCTTAGCATGCTTACTTACTACAACAAGCATGTACTTCTTACGAAGTGCAACAAACACTAAAGGAAGCTCACGATGAATATGCATAAGGTGAATCATATCATCAACAATCCCTTGCCAATTCGGTTTTATCTTAAATCGCTCAAACCAAAACAATGGACGATAAAAATTCGGATCTGCTGCAGATACATTGCTATATTCTCTTTTTACTAATGCCTTTGCCTTGTCCAAACCAAGCTTGTGCTGTACAGAAACTAACTTTGGCATCTCTTCATAATAAAAAAGCTCTTCAAATGACACCTTATCAAGAAGATTGCCATCGAGATTAAATGAGATAATCTTTATCATCACTTATTAGTATATGGCAAGTATTTATTGATTACTCTTTAAATGTACTCATTCCATTTTGTGTCCTCACCGGTGGTTCGGACAATCGGTTCCATTCGTGAGTCAAAGGTTCGCTTGTGAGCACCCAGAGTACAGCAGGACGAGCATGCCATTGGTGTTAAGCGGCAGCAGCGCGATCATGGTGGTGGGTGCGAACTTTTGACAACTCATGTAAACCTTATGGAGACTTACGAAGCATAGTCCTTGGAAACGGAATAGCATCCTTAATATTATCCAAACCACACACCCAAGCAATCACGCGTTCAACACCCATACCAAACCCAGCATGAGGCACATTACCAAAACGTCTTGTATCAAGATACCAATCATAATTCTCAACATTCTCACCTTGATTCTTAAGACCATCCACAAGTTTATTTATATCAGTCTCACGCTGGGAACCACCTATAATTTCACCATAACCTTCTGGGGCAAGCATGTCAAAACAAAGTGCAGTTCTTGGATCTTCTGGATCTGCTGGCTTATAGAATGCCATAATCTCCTTAGGATAATGCGTCACAATCACAGGCTTATCAAAATCCTTCATAAGCTCATCTTCCTCAATTGTCCGCAAATCCTTACCCCACTCAACAATATGCCCTTTGTTTTTAAGATGATCAAGCACCTGAGTATAGGTCATTGTAAAAAAAGGGGTTTTGATGCGTCTTAAGACTTCCTTATCACGTTTTAGAACATCAAGCTCGTGATTGTTTGTTTCAAGAACCATCTTAACAATATAGGCAACCAACTCCTGCGCATGCATGGTAACATTGCTCAAATCAGCCCACGCAACCTCCATTTCTGCCATCCAAAACTCAGCAAGATGCCGTGAAGTCTTTGATCGCTCTGATCGAAAACAAGGAGAAATACAATAAATTTGTTCAAGCGAGGCAATCATAGCCTCAGCATACAACTGCCAAGACTGTGTCAAATACACCTTATCCTCAAAATACTTCACCTCAAAAAGAGTAGCACCACCTTCACAAGCATTGGGGGTAAACACAGGAGACTGAATTTCATAAAAACCATGACTCCTAAAATACTCATCAATTGCACCAAACACAGTTGAACGAATCTTCATCACTGCTGAAAGCTTCTGAGAACGAAGCCATAAATGCCGCTTATCTAACAAAAATTCAGGAGACTGATCCTTAGTAATAGGAAAGGTATCAGCATAACCAATCACATTTATATCGCTTACCTCTACTTCAAAACCAGTCGGAGCACGAGCATCAAGATGGATAACACCATGTACCTCAACAGATGTCTCTATCGGAGTTTGTTGCGCTTGATCCCACACAGCTTGGGATACAGCAGCCTTTTTTACCACACACTGAATAGTTTGGGATGAATCTCTTAACACAATAAAACGAACTGCTGATGAACCACGCTCACGATACACCCATCCATGCAAAGACACCTCACCAGAACCTTGTTCCATTGCATTCTTAATTGAAACAAAAACCATCAAACTAAAGAATATGATACTACTTTAAATGCTTAATGTCGGCTTGCAGCAAACATTAAGCGTTTTTCTTTATTCCATCAATTTTTATATGTAATTCCTTAAGCTCTTTTTCTGAGATCTCAGAAGGTGAACCATCCATCAAACACTCAACAGATTTGGTTTTTGGAAACGCAATAACCTCACGGATATCATCAAGCCCTAACATCAAGGCAACCAAGCGATCAAAACCAAGTGCAATACCACCATGCGGCGGACCACCATACTTGTATGCTTCAAGCAAAAAACCGAAACGATCCTCAGCCTGCTTTTTCGAATACCCAACAACAGCCATCACATCCTCTTGCACCTTAGGATCACTAATACGAATCGAACCAGAACCAAGCTCGGTTCCATTAAGTACTATATCATACAAGGTTGCATACACTTTACCAGGATCTGATCTAAGCAATTTTATGTGCTCCTTTTTAGGAGCACAAAACAGATGGTGCTTAGTATCCCACTTCTCTTCATCAAGATTCCACTCAAAAAGTGGGAAATTCACAATCCAACAAAATTTTAACTCCTTTTCATTTATTAACTCAAGATCCTTACCAAGACGATTCCTTAATCTTGACAACACATCATTTGTAACTGAAGGCATATCAGCAACAAACAAAATAGTTTCACCCTTTTTCACACTTGTTTTCTTTATTATATTCTCTAATATTTTTTGATTAAAGAATTTAACAATACTTGATTCAAGACCATTCTGAGTCATCTTCATCCATGCAAGACCTTTTGCACCAAAACCTTGCGCAAACAAGGTAAGATCCTCAATATCTTTACGACTTAAATCCAAAGGAGCAACAATACACTTTACCAAACCATGATGTTCAATAATCGAATTGAACACACCAAATGAAGAACCCTTCACAACCTGGGTAAGATCCACTAGTTCCATACCAAACCTTAAGTCAGGCTTATCACACCCATATTTATCCATTGCTTCTTCATACGAAATTCTTGGAAACTTGGTTTTGATATCTATCCCAACAGCTTTTTTGAACATGTACTTAAGCAATCCCTCAATAATATCAAATATATCAGACTCTTCAATAAAACTCATCTCCATATCAATCTGAGTAAACTCAGGCTGACGATCAGCACGCATATCCTCATCACGCAAACACTTTGCAAGCTGAAAATACCGATCAAACCCAGCAACCATCAACATCTGCTTATATAACTGAGGAGACTGAGGTAATGCATAAAACCTTCCTGAATGAACCCTACTCGGAACAACATAATCCCTAGCACCCTCAGGAGTTGATTTGATTAGTAATGGAGTTTCTATTTCCAAAAAGTCATGCTCTGAAAAAAACTCACGAACAGCCTGCGCAGCTTTATGTCGCACTAGAAAATGATTCTGCATACTAGGCCTTCTCAAATCAAGATATCGATACCTCATCCTTGATTCCTCAGAGGCTGGATGATAATCATCAACCTCAATAGGAGGAGTCTCTGCCTTGCCTAACACTTCAATCTTATCAACAACAACCTCAACCTGACCAGTTTGGAGTTTTAGATTTTCCAACCCCTTACCACGAGGTCTTACCTTGCCAGTTACCATTATGACATCTTCTCTTCGAAGTTTCTCACCTTGGACATGCACTGTCTGATTGTGTGAAGGATCAAAAACAAGCTGAGTAAGCCCATATCGATCTCGCAAATCAATAAAAATAATCCCACCATGATCCCTACGAGAATGATTCCAACCACAAAGTGTTACTATCTTTTTATTATCAGAAATCCGAGACTCACCGCAAGTATGGGAACGAAGCATAGAAAAAGCTGTTTTCTTATCTCTATATAAAGATTCCCAGAGAAAAAACTTCGCTGCTCTCGGTTTTTTTTATTATAGTGATCTCGCAAGACAACATAAATTGACCAACATAAAATTTGAGGTGTTCTACTTTTCTTTGTTGTGACTACGAATTCCCTTTACTGCCAAATCATACTCAACATCTTCAAGACGCTTGACAGCATACTTGATCTGATCAGACTTCTTACGCAACTCACCATTACGTAATTCCAAAAATAAAACCTCACCCCAAATCTCATTCACCAAATCCTTAAGCTTTTGAAACAAGACATAATCCTTCTCAATTACAGCTTTCACAGCTCTTCGAAGCACTTCACCACTTAGATCACACAAGCCTAACAAATACTCCTGAGTAACAACACCAAGCTCTTTTCTCGTTGGCACCTTACCATACATAAGCACATGAAACAACATCATGGCTTCTACATACTCCTGCACTGCAACAGAACCCATACCTGTATCATAGGACACATCAGGAAGAGCCTTCACTTCTTTTGTAATCAAAGGAATCACACTCTTTGCTTTATCAATATCACCACGCTGCAGCGCATAAAGAATCTCTTTAGAATGGGTAATAATATCCCGAGAAGCACGAATCAGATGCTCACGATTAGCCTCAAACTCCTCAAGATCCTTTCTAATAGATTGGAACTCCTTTTTATCAAGCATACTAAAAGCACGAGAGTTTGTATATATAAAATGATGGGTAGGTTGAGACGATCTTATTAATCCATATTTTTATGCTCATAAATGTAGACTAGAACAGCTTGATTTTTCAAAAAGAAACATTTAAATACAAATCAGACGGGAAAGGAGGATATGCTATTTCAAGTAAGCGTACCATATTCACAATTTGGAGGCCAATTCTACAACCTTGCAGTAAGGTTTGGATTTTATGATGTCATCCTTCCATTTCTGCTTATCTTTACAGTAATCTATGCAACAATGGTCAAGGCAAAAATCCTTGGCGAAAACAAACGCATCCAGATGGTTATATCACTTGCACTTGCACTCACGTTCCTATACCCACATTTTGCAGGAATACAACCAGACCCAGTCGCACTCCTAAACGCAGTAATACCAAATGTAACTGTACTTGCCATTGCAATTGTACTATTTTTGATCTTACTAGGATTAGTAGGCATTGAATTTGGAGGCATACTTCAGATGCTTGCAGTACTAGCATCACTTATTGCTGTAGGATTCTTCTTCTTACTTGCATTAGGATACAGACCAATAGAATGGATATACCAATATTTCCCAGCACTCCTAGATCCCCAAGTACAAGATCTTGCCATAATCATACTTATCTTTGGAATCATCGTCTGGTTTGTAGTACGAGAACCTGATGCACAAACAGATGTAATGGGAGGAATAGAAAACTTCCTTAAACGACTTGTTGGAAAACAACCTTAGGTGCGCATGGCAACCATCCTTGACATCAGCTTATTATACAATTTTAGCATCATATTCCCATTTCTCCTTATCTGGACACTAACCTACGGAGTCTTAGGATATACCAAGGCATTTAATAACAATAAAGCACTGCATGCAACCATTGCAATACTGCTTGCATTTATGGCATTATACTCACCAATTGCCATACGCTCAATATCTATCATGGCACCATTCTTTGTCATCCTTATTATCTTCCTAGTCTTTGGAATGCTTGCTGTCATGACAGTTGGCATACAAGAAGAAACTGTTATGAAACACATACTTGACAAAGACAACACCTACATCCTGTGGTGGATCACAGCATTTGCACTCATCATTGGATTTGGATCATTTTTTAAAGCTGTTGCTGATGCAGGAGGCGTACCTGGATTTGCAGGAGGAGCAGGCACACCAACCACACCTGGAGGACAAGAAGCAAGCGGCCAAGAACAAGACTTCTTTAAAACACTCTTTCACCCAAAAGTACTAGGAATGATCTTTCTCTTACTTGTAGCACTCTTTACCATCAACAGGCTTGCTAGTCCAAGCTGATGTTTATAAAAAACGCTTAATCTCGGCTCTGGCTGAATTAAGCGTTTTTGTACCAAGAATAAAACGATGTATAATAGGGTTTAAAATGGGTGCTCCCATCTTTTCATAAATTCTCCTGAGTCCTAGACACGTGCCAGCGCTCAAGCTGAGGCTCTTCAAGATAGGTTTCAACCTGGAAATACGTCTTAAGCGCTTCTTGCAACTCAGCAACCTCAGCAGAAAGATCAATACGATGATTAAGATATCGCGTTTTAAACGGTCGCTCAATAACATATGAAAAAACCTTCTCCATCAAATCGCTTTGCTTCCAATACTTCTCAGCCCACACTACCCGAGCATTAATAGTAACCTCAATCTCACCAGTATCTGCACCTAACTTCCTTCCTTTAACCACAATCTCAGTAGGCTTGATACCTAATGCATGCATATCAATATCTAACTCATAATAAAAAAGAGGATCCTTAAACTTGATATTATCCGAATTCTTTTTGAATCTCCAACGAACAATAATCTCCCTAGGCCCACCACCAAAATCCCGATGCTCATAATAGGTCTCCCTAAATTTAGCATCACCATCCCTTGTACAATACTTATGCTCAATAAGCCACTCATGCAACATAAAATAAAGATACTCCATAGAAAAAACATCCTTAGAAACAACAACCATCTTAGGAACTTGCCAAAACTTCATACCATCAAAACGATGACGAACAATCCCCATAGGATCCTCACTGCATAGGTTCTATTTTTGTACTCATTACCTAAACTTTTCTCTTTTTAATAGCTTCGATGTTTAACATCTTACTATATCATATTCCTTAATTTTTAGTAGATTCTCTTTGTGAATTCAAACCACTTTTGCACGTATGTTTTACCAAGTTGTATTCCCTAATACAGCATTTTGTTCCTAAAAAATCTCGCCCTTGACTTAACAGATTGGAAATCCTCTTTTGGGTAGTTGATTTCATAGAATATCTACAAATACGGTTATTATACAGCATACTTTTAAATCCAACCTAACAATTTAACCATTATGCTAATCGGCATCGTAGGCAAACCAAGCTGTGGAAAATCAACGTTTTTTAGAGCAGCAACTCTTGCAGAAGCACAAATAGCAAACTACCCATTTACCACAATCAAACCAAATCATGGCGTGGGATTTATACGAATCCCCTGCGTTGACAAGGAATTTGAAACACAATGCAACCCAAGATTTGGATACTGTATTGATCACAACAGATTTGTTCCAGTAGACATGCTTGATGTTGCAGGATTAGTACCAGGCGCACACCAAGGCCTTGGCATGGGGAATCAATTTCTTGACGACCTACGCCAAGCAGACGCACTTATCCACGTCATTGATGCATCAGGCTCTGTTAATGAACAAGGAGAAGCAGTAGCTCCACTTTCTTATGATCCTCTCAAAGATGTGGCATTTCTAGAACACGAATTAGATATGTGGTACCTTGGAATCCTTAAAAAAGGCTGGGAAAGACTCAGCAGACTCATAGTTCAAGAAAAACAAGAAATACACAAAGTCCTTGCAAAACAACTCAGCGCATTTAAGGTAACTGAAGAAATGATTAATGATGCAATTGAAAAACTCAACCTGGCACGAGACCGACCAACATTATGGACACAAGAAAATCTTGAACAACTAGCTACATACCTGCGCAAACTCACAAAACCAATGATTATTGCAGCAAACAAAATCGATATACCTGGTGCAATAACAAATGTGTTACGCTTACAACAAGCATTTCCACATCACACCATTATACCATGCTCAGCTGAATTTGAACTTGCACTAAAAACAGCTGCAAAAACAGGAATGATTAAATATATTCCAGGAGACAAGGAATTTACCATACCAGATCCTATAAAACTTAGTGAAAAACAACACACAGCCTTAACATTTATCACATCAGGCGTGCTAAGAAACAATGGATCAACAGGAGTGCAACACATACTTGATTCAGCAGTTTTGCAACTTCTTTGTTATATTGCAATATTCCCAGGAGGAATCAACAAACTTGAAGACAAAGATGGAAACATACTACCTGACTGCTTCTGGATGCCACCTGCTTCAACTGCACTTGATTTTGCGTATCGCCTTCACACAGATTTTGGAAAAAACTTTATTAGAGCAATAGACGTAAAAACAAAGCGCACTGTAGGCAAGGATTATCTGCTTAAACATTGTGATGTAATCGAGATTGTTGCCAATAGATAAAAAAGCAAAGACTACGCCTTTGCTTTTTTTGGTAAAGGATATAAACACTCACTTGTGCATGTAACCAATGGATCTAAGAATTGTGATTGTGATTCCAACATATAATGAATCAGGCAACCTTAAAAAACTTGTTAGCGGCATTGACAAAGCATTTAACCATGAATCATATAAAATCCTCTTTGTTGATGATGCAAGCCCTGACGGAACAGCACAACTTGCAAAACAACTTGCAAAAAAATATCCTATCCAAGTGATTTCTCGATCTGGCAAACTCGGACTTGGATCTGCATACATTACAGGATATAAAAAAGCATTTACACAACACCCAGAATTCATCATGTCAATGGATGCTGACCTTTCTCATAACCCTGCTGCTTTACCAGCATTACTTAAACAAGCACTAACTGGCTCTGATGTTGTTCTTGGCTCTCGCTATGTTAAAGGAGGAGGAGTACAGAATTGGCAATGGTATCGTAGGCTAATGTCACGAGGAGCAAACACCCTTGCACGCATTGCCTTAGGTGTTCCTGCACATGATCTAACTGGAGCATTTAGATGCTTTCATACAAAGGTGTTAGAATCCCTTGATCTTGACAGCATCAAATCTGATGGATACTCATTTCTTGAAGAGATACTGTATTTGTGCGTAAAAAAAGGATACTCAATTGCAGAGGTTCCAATCTGGTACAAAGAACGCCAAATAGGAAGATCAAAACTCTCACGAAAAGAAATGATCAAATTCTTCTTCACACTTATCAGACTCAGGTTTGGGTTGTAATCTGAATAATTGAGGAGCTTAGGTTATAACGCGTATAATTAAGACGATACACATACGTCGCATTATTATCATGCGAAAAACGATGAATCCACATTGCAGGAGTAAATGCATCAGAATCAGTGTATGTGCGAAAAACCTTCTGTAATTCAAACTGCGGCTGAAGCGAAGGAATCTCTCTTCCCAACACAAGCCAATCCATCGGTAGAATAGGTTTTACCTGTCTATCATCAGCAACACGAGTTGTGTACCCTACAGGATTGATCATTATTCTCTTAGGACAATACCACTTTGCAGCTTGTTCCCAGTATGTATATTCAGCATAGACAATAGACTGATTCGTTGTTTGTGATGCGATATAGGCACATGCATCCTCTGGAGGTGTATTATACTT